>JAWLAB010000007.1 GCA_041395665.1 Pseudomonadales bacterium | reverse complement strand
GAACGGGGTTGAGGCCGCATTCCGGCCACCAATCAGTCCGAAAAACCTGCTTGATCGTCCGGTGCCGATGGGCGTACCGGCAGGCTTTTCGATCCGGTTCGCACGGGTTCGCAGCAGCCCGCAGCGCTTCGATTCCGTACTTTCAATAGTCGTTTGGTGCGGGGTACCATCCCACCACCAATTCACTATCCATAGCACTCCAGCAACCTCCATAAGCCCTTGATTTCACGGGCTTTTTCTTTATAATCACTCCATACGAATCCATGCTGCTCCAGCAGTTTCTAACTCTTTTGGGGGCATTTCTGGGGGCATCTCAAATTTTCAGTGGGGGCATAAATGGCAGTAACTTATCTGCCACAAAACATGCTCGCTGTATGTGAATAATTGAGTCGCTTTTCTTTTCAGAGTAACCTGCGGGCATGGCTATCCCTGTTGAAAAAATCACCGAAGTAGCACTTTCTCTTCCCAGTGAAGCGAGAGCGTTGTTGGCTGATCGATTAGTTGAAAGCCTTGATCCGATAACCGATCCAGAGATTCGCGATATCTGGGCGACGGAAGCACTGCGCAGATTAGAAGAAATTCGCTCAGACAAAGTTGAAAGCATCCCTGGCGATGTTGTGCTGGCTAGAGCGCGTAACCTCATCCAACAATGAATCTTCGCTTTCACCCTGATGCTCAAACGGAATTTGAGCAAGCCATCCTATATTACGAATCACAACAAGTAGGTTTAGGTGCTCGCTTCATCGACAGTGTTGAAAGTGCAATTGACAGCATTTTGTCTGCGCCAACTATGTGGCCTGAATTAGAAGCACCGGTTCGCCGGCGTCTTACTCGCGTATTTCCGTATGCGATTTTGTATGCCACTTTTCCAGACCATATTTTGATTCTTGCTGTGATGCATTGTCATCAGAAGCCAAGTTACTGGGCTTCACGCTTAACATAACACCCCTACTCACACCCTAAAAAACATAATCCATAATCAGCGGCGCGTGATCAGAAAACCGTTCCGCTTTGTAAATCTCCACGCGTTTGACTTTATCGCGCAATGCGGGCGTGACGATTTGGTAATCAATACGCCACCCGACATTTTTATCCCACGCTGCGCCGCGATTCGACCACCAAGTGTATTGATCGGCTTCGTTGTTGATAGCGCGAAAAGCATCTACCCAACCCAGCTCATCAAACAACACATCCAACCACGCGCGCTCTTCCGGCAAGAAGCCGGAATTTTTTTGATTAGATTTCCAGTTTTTCAAATCTATCGGTTTGTGCGCAATGTTCCAATCACCGCAGAGTATGTATTGACGGCCATCGCTGATTTGTTTTTTCAGCACCGGCAAATACAAATCGAGAAACTCAAACTTTTTTTGCTGCGCCTGTTCACTGCTGGAACCAGAAGGCAGATACAAAGACACAACGGACAAATCACCAAAATCAGCTTGCAGGTAGCGACCTTCGGTATCGGCTGATTGCCAACCCAAGCCGGTAATCACTTGATCCGGTTTTTGTTTCGAATATAAAGCCGTGCCGCTGTAGCCTTTTTTCTCGGCATCAAAATACTGGCAGTGATAACCCTGCGGATGAAACAGCGCGTCCTCAAGTTGCTCGCGCTGCGCCTTGGTTTCTTGTACGCACACCACATCCGCATCTTGCGTTTGCAGCCAATCAAAAAAACCTTTTTTAGCAGCGGAACGAATGCCATTGGTGTTGGCAGTGATCACACGAAAAGTTTTACCTGCCATGTTTTGCGCTCGCTTTAATTAAACATTTCCAACAACTGCATGCCAGGGTCTTCGGCGCGCATAAATGCCTCACCCACTAAAAAGGCATTCACGCCGTGACCGCGCATAGCTTTGACATCGTCGATGCTGTGTATACCGCTTTCAGTGACAACGATGCGATCCGATGGAATTTGCGCCAGCAATTCGTAAGTGGTGTTTAACGAAGTGTTGAAGCTGTGCAGGTCGCGGTTGTTAATGCCGATCAAACGATTATTCAGTTTTAACGCTTGCATTAACTCTTCTGCGTTGTGCACTTCCACCAACACATCCAAACCCGCTTCCTGCGCGCAAGTATTCAAACTTTGTAATTGCTGCTCATCCAACGCGGCGGCGATCAACAAAATGCAATCTGCGCCCAACGCGCGCGCTTCCCAAATTTGGTAAGCATCCACCGTGAAATCTTTACGCAACACCGGCAACTTAGTGGCACTGCGCGCCTGCTGCAAGTAATCGTCTGCACCTTGAAAAAAATCGACATCAGTCAGCACCGACAAACACGCCGCGCCGCCTTTTTCATACGAGCGCGCCAATTCTTCAGGATAAAAGCGTTCGCGAATCACACCTTTGCTCGGCGAGGCTTTTTTGATTTCCGCGATCACCGCAGCGTCACCCGCTTTGAGTTTGCGCTCGATGGCAGCGACAAAGCCGCGCGCGGGCGTTTGCGCTTTGGCTTGCTGCATCACTGCTGCCAATGGTTTCTTTTGTTGCCGCTCGGCAACTTCTTCGTGCTTGCGCGCAATAATTTTTTTCAAAATCGTTGGTGTATTCATCACTATTACTTCTTCAAACCACATACTGCGTGAAATCAACAAAATCCTGCATTTTTTCCCAAGCAATCCCTGTACCTAAAATATCGCGCGCTACATCAACGCCCTGCGTCAGCGAGCTGCATAAATTTGCCGCATAAATTGCAGCACCGGCATTGAGAGCGACGATATCTGCCGCAGCCGAGTGATTGTCTTTCAAAGCGGTTTCTATCAGTTGCAAGCTCTGTTGCGCGTTATCGACATACAGCTCGTCGATCGGCCGCGCTGCCAAACCTACATCTTCTGGCGTGATGGTGTATTCACGAATCTCACCGTCTTTTAATTCCACAATATCGGTCGGCGCACACAAACTGATTTCATCCAAACCATCATGAGAATGCACCACCAACACATGATTGCTGCCCAAGTTTTTCAGCACTTCAGCCACTGGGCGCAGCAACGCTTTATCGTAAACGCCGAGCATTTGATTGGGCGCACTCGCGGGGTTAGTCAACGGACCCAGCGTATTAAAAATAGTGCGCACCGCAATTTCACGGCGTGGACCAATCGCATGTTTCATCGCGCTGTGATGTTTTACCGCAAACATAAAACCCACACCGAGTTGATCCACGCACTTCGCCACTTGTTCCGGCGTGATCTCTAAATTCACACCTGCCGCTTCCAATAAATCGGCGCTGCCAGAAGTGGAAGTGACAGAGCGATTACCGTGTTTCGCAACAAAACCACCGGCGCAGGCAACAACAAATGCACTCGCGGTTGAAACATTAAACAAAGGAATGCCGGTGCCGCCAGTGCCGCAGGTATCCACCAAATGGCGCGGATTCACATTCACGATTACTTTGCTAGAAAGTTCACGCATCACTTGCGCAGCAGCCGTTAATTCATCCACCGATTCGCCTTTCATACGCAGCGCAATCAAAAACGCGCCGACTTGCGCAGGCGTGGCTTCGCCTGTCATCACCGCCATCATCGCGGCGTGCATCACATCGCGCGATAAATTGCGTTTCTCAACCAATTGCGCGAGTGCTTGCTGCACAACATTCAGTTTTGCACTCATGCTTACATATCCAAAAAGTTTTTTAGCAATTGATGACCATGTTCACTCAAAATCGATTCAGGATGAAATTGCACGCCTTCCACCAAAAAATCTTTGTGACGCACGCCCATGATTTCATCCACGCTGCCGTCGTCCAGTTGCGTCCACGCAGTGATTTCTAAACAATCGGGCAAGCTTTCCTTTTCAATTACCAATGAGTGATAACGCGTGGCATTAAACGGCGAAGGCAAGCCCGCAAACACACCTTCGTTTGCGTGATAAATCGGTGAAATTTTTCCGTGCATCACTTGGCGCGCGCGCACCACTTTGCCGCCCATTGCCTGACCAATACTTTGATGGCCGAGACAGACACCAAGAATAGGCAAAGATCCCGCCAACCGTGTAATCACTTCCAGCGACACACCCGCCTCGGTGGGCGTGCAAGGGCCTGGAGAAATGACAATGCGCTCCGGCTTCAGCGCGACGATTTCATCCACCGTCATTTCATCGTTGCGAATCACTTTCACATCCGCATTTAATTCACCGAGGTACTGCACCACATTCCAAGTAAAGGAATCGTAGTTGTCGATCATCAACATCATTTGCGCATTAACCTCGTGAGAAAAATGTGCGTCACTATAAAGGCACTCGAAAGTGATCGGTCATTTTCGCTGGAATCGCTATCGATGTGAACAGAAGACAATCTGCTTTGTATGTCTGTGACGACAACCATTTAGTAGACCGTGGGTTGACAGGGATACTCCTTACTATAAAGTAAGGAAAAATTAAAAATGAAAGGATTGCAAGCCATGGCAACCGCCACCCTCACCTCCAAAGGCCAGATCACTATCCCTTCGCCGGTCAGGGCCGCTTTGGGCATTGCAGCTGGAGATCGGGTTGATTTTATTGAAACCGAAAAAGGGCAGTACGCCATTGTCGCGGCAACTCAACCCGTGCGAGGTCTCAAAGGCCTGATTACCAAGCCAGCCAAAGCTGTCTCTATCGAAGACATGAACGAAGTTATTGCCGCGCGAGGAGCGTCGGCACGATGATTGGGTTGGATACCAATATTCTGGTTCGGTATCTCACCCAAGATGATGCTACGCAAGCCAAAAAAGCCAATACCTTAATTGAGTCCCTTTCCTCAGACTCTCCGGGCTTTATTGCCTTGGTATCAGTGGTTGAATTGGTATGGGTACTGGAAGGTTGTTATGACAGTGACAAAAAAGACATCGTGACCGTGCTCGATACTTTGCTGCGAACCAGAGGCTTGGTCATTGAACAGGCAGACTCTGTGTGGCAAGCGTTACGACGCTTTGCAGATACCAACAGCGATTTTGCGGATTGCCTTATCGAGCGTTGCCACCACGCAGCTGGCTGCAGTCATACCGCAACATTTGATCGCAAAGCCGCCAAGTCTGCCGGCATGCAACTCTTAAGTTGATCGGCAAAACACCACCTTTTACTGTACGGCACGGTTTTCTTCGTAGAATAATTTTTCGGTTAATTTAAAGCATCCGCCACCCGCAAACGCAACGCAGGCAACACCTCAGCAACAAACCACGGATTTTTTGCCAACCACAAATTATTCAGTGGGCTGGGGTGTGGCAATGGAATCACATCGCCATAAGCATCCCACCGACGCACGCGCTCGGTGAGTGAACCTTTTACCTGCGGCAGATGCCAAGCCTGTGCGTAGTTGCCAATCGCCAAGGTCAGCTTTAATTGCGTCAGTTCATCCAGCAAACGCTGTCGCCATTGCGGTGCGCATTCTTTGCGCGGCGGCGCATCGCCTGATTTTGCTTTGCCTGGATAACAAAATCCCATCGGCAAAATTGCTATCTTTTTTTCATCGTAAAAAATATCGCGTGAAATACCCAACCATTCACGCAAACGATCACCGCTGGCATCATCAAACGGAATACCGGATTCATGTACTTTGCGCCCCGGCGCTTGGCTAGCAATCAAAATTTTTGCACGCGAATGAAATTGCAAAACAGGGCGCGCGCCTAAAGGCAAATACGGTTCACATAAGGTGCAAGCGCGAACTTCTTGCAACAAACTCACTTACAAACCCACTTTCTCGCGCAACGCACGCACTGCAGCTTGGCGTTCTTCTTTTGTCATCGGCGGCGAAGTAGGCTCTGGTAGCGCAGGCACTTCTGGCATGGTTAATTGCTCACCTGCCGCCACGCGTTCACACAACGCGCGATAGTGTCTTTCAAAAATTGGGCGCGTGGTTTTTTCTGGTTGCGTTGCCAATAAATACCACTCGGTTGCGACACCGGCGTGATATACAGCAGGATGCGACCACTGATATGCAGCTTTGGGTGTAGGTGCGAGACAGGCTTCGCGGTAAGCGTCGTAAGCATCGGGCAAACCGCTGCTGCTTTCTAAATATTTCAGCACGCCGCGTACGGTCGGCAGGTATTCCGATTCGTGCGTTGCACGCCGCGCCGCTGCAAGAATTTGCTCTGGCGAATACGCGGCGAGGTGCGACAACCACAAGCGTTTTGCCAGCGATAATTTTTCTTTATCCGAAAACGCTTTTTGATATTGATTGTGATAAACGAGCGCAAACTCTGCGAACATTTGATTCACAGCGTCAATCACCGCTTCGCGCGGCGCAGCAGTCTGCGTGGATGCATTTTTGGTAGACACATCAGAGCCCATCTGCCCAACTCCTGTCGGTGTGTGTGGCGATAAATCCATCATTTTCCCCTTGCCATTGTTGTTCGTGGCGACGCGCCCAACGGTATTTCACATGATGCAAAAACTTGCTGTTCCAACTGCTGTGCACTTGTTTGCTATCCATCCAATACAACACAAATTCATTCACTTGCTGGCGCGCGAAATCCACATCAATCGCCGCCATTTGCAAAATATCGTACACATCATTGGAGGGCTGCCACTGCGCCGTAATTGCACGCGGCGTGGGATCGTTTTCCAACTTCGCAGTAAAAATCGCCCACTGCCTGCGCACATGCTGCAAAAATTTACTATCCCAAGTGGTTGATAGTTCACCGCGATCGCGCCAATACAAAACAAACTCTGGCACGCTGTCTTGAATAAATGCAGGTGTCACTTCTGCGCGCAATAAAATTTCAACCACATCGGCACTCGGCTGCCAATCACTCGTCATCGCTGTGTTGTTGCGTAACTTGGCGGCATGCAATTCATGATCGCGCCACAATCGTTGCACTTGTTTTTGAAAACGACTGCCCCAAGCGTGATGCGCTTCGCCGCGTTCGCGCCAGTAACGCACAAACTCTGGCACTTGTTGCGCGATAAAATCTTGCGCAACACCCAATTGCATCAACTGCTGTTGCGTATCACCATCCGGTTGCCATTGCGATGAAATCAAACTGGCGCGACCTGCTTCCGCCACCGATTTCAATTTGGTTTTCGGCAATATTTTTGCAGGTGGCACTTCTTCATCGCCGAGATGAAAATCCAACACGCCACTACTGAGGTAAGGCGCAGAGCGCAATTGCAACACGCCTTTATCGCGCAGACTGCTCGCCACGCGCTGCACATCTTGCGGCTGCCAAAACGGTAAAAATTCTGACAGCACCACCTCTTCTACTTTCAGCCAACCCTGCTGCGCACGATGCAAAAACAGCTCGTGCAACACCGACAGCAACACCGCTTCCTCCAAGCCCAGCGTAGCGGCAAGCGAGGGAGAGATGACCAGTGGTTTTTCGGGGAGCAGGGAGGAGACCATGCAATCACATTCGCGGAGGAAATTTTCAGGCTCTATTGTAAAGGCTTACAGCCTCTATAATGACCCGCTCTATTCCATGAACACTTAAAGCGAGAACACGGCATGCCTGCTTATCACCCTCCTTTGCGCGATATCCAGTTCGTCCTCAATGACCTGCTCGACATCACCCACTACCAGTGCCTCGACGGTTGCTCTGCGCTGGGCGAAGACGAAGTAGCGATGATTTTGGAAAACGCCGGCAAGTTCGCCGAAGAAGTGCTGGCACCGCTGAATAAAGTGGGCGACGAAGAAGGGTGCCACTTTGAAAACGGCAAAGTCACCGTGCCGCATGGCTTCGGTGAGGCCTATCACCAGTACTGCAACGATGGCTGGCAAGGCTTTAGCCTGCCCGCCGAGTTTGGCGGCCAAGGCCTGCCCAGCTCACTCGGCACCGCTATCGGCGAAATGATGGGCGCGGCCAACTGGGCATGGACCATGTACCCCGGCCTCGCGCACGCACCCACCACTTGCTTGCTACACGGCGGCACGCCAGAACAGCAGGCACTCTACATCCCTAAAATTATTGCTGGCCAATGGGCTGGCACCATGTGTTTGACGGAAGCGCACTGCGGCTCGGATGTCGGCTTGCTGCGCACCAAAGCCGTTAAACAGGCCGACGGCACTTACAAAATTTCCGGCACGAAAATTTTTATTTCTGCCGGCGAACACGATATGACTTCCAACATCATTCACGCGGTGTTGGCACGCATTGAAGGCGCACCGAAAGGCACCAAAGGAATTTCATTATTTATCGTGCCCAAAGTTTTGACGAATGCCGATGGCTCACTCGGTGCAGCCAACAGCGTGAGCTGCGGCTCCATCGAAAAGAAAATGGGTTTGAAAGGCTCAGCAACTTGTGTGATGAATTTTGATGGTGCGACCGGCTTCATCATCGGTGAAGAAAACAAAGGTTTGGAAATCATGTTCAACATGATGAACACCGCGCGCCTCGGCACGGCACAGCAGGGCTTGGCACTCGGTGAAGCATCTTTCCAAGGCGCACTGAAATACGCGCGTGAGCGTTTGCAGATGCGCTCACTTACCGGCAAGAAAAATCCAGACGGCGAAGCGGATCCAATCATCGTGCATCCCGATGTGCGCCGTATGTTGATGACGCAAAAAGCGATTGTCGAAGGTCAGCGCGCTTTCTTGTACTGGTGTGGGCAGTTAGTCGATCGCACACATTACGGCAGCGAAGAAAGTAAAAAAGAAGCGGACGATTTGCTCGGCTTGTTAACACCGATTGCGAAAGCGTTTTGTACAGAGTCAGCGATTGAAGTGTGCAACTTGGGCGTGCAAGTGTTCGGCGGTCACGGTTACATACACGAACACGGCATGGAACAAATCGTGCGCGATGTGCGCATCTCTACCATTTACGAAGGCACGACTGGCATACAAGCGCTGGATTTAATCGGTCGCAAAGTGATGGGTTCTGGCGGCGCACTGCTGCGCAATGTCACCAAACTCATTCACAAATTCTGCGAAGCCAATAAAGACAACACGGAGCTGGCAACACTGTGCACAGCGCTCGCCGCTGTGAACACACAGTGGGGAGAGATCACCATGAAAATTGGTGAGCGCGCGATGCAAAACGCCGAAGAAGTGGGCGCGGCCTCAGTCGATTTCACTATGTTCTCTGGCTACGCCGTGTTGGGCTTTATGTGGGCGCAGATGGCAAAAGTTGCGGCAGAAAAAATTGCAGCCGGTGCAGACAGCGATGGTTTCTACGCCAGCAAATTAACTACTGCGCGCTTTTACTTTGACCGCATCTTGCCGCGCACAGGCATGCACGCTGCCGCAGCACTCGCTGGCGCAGACAGCACCATGGCGATTGCCGAAGATAAGTTTGCGTTTTAAGGCTTAGCGCGTTTTCTTTAAGCGCGCAAAGAAAAAACCATCGCGATCAGCGGCCGGCAGTAATTGTCGGCCGCTTTTCGTTTCCACACCCCAATTAACACCCCAATCCACTTCAATTTTATCGACCACCGCATCGGCGTGTTGCGTCAAAAATTGTGCAATTATTTGCTCGTTTTCTTGCGGCAAGATGGAACAGGTGGTGTAAAGCAACACACCATCTTCCGCTAACAGTGTCCACATCGCTTCCAGCAATTCACTTTGTCGCGCAGCCAACGCAGCAATATCACTCTCGCGCCGTAGATGTTTAATGTCAGGATGACGACGAATCACACCCGTGCCGGAACACGGCGCGTCCAACAAAATGCGATCAAACTTTTTTCCGTCAAACCACTGCGCGATATTTTCCGCATCGGCGCAACGAACCGTCGCCTGCAAATGCAAGCGCGCTAAATTGTCATGCACCCGTTGCAATCTTTTTTCATCGCAATCTATCGCCACCAATTCTTGCAACTGCGGTTCGCATTCAAGAATGTGACCCGTTTTTCCACCAGGCGCAGCACAAGCATCCAACACGCGCTGCCCCGCTTGCAAGCGCAGTAGTGGCGCACACAACTGCGCAGCGACATCTTGCACCGAGCATGCACCCTCAAAAAAATCCGGCAATGCAGTAACACTTACCGCCTGCTGCAACAGCAATGCATACGGCGCATACGCACAGCGCCCACTAACTATATTTTTTTCCGCTAAAACCGTTTGATAGCTTTCACAAGTATTGCGCAAACGATTCACGCGCAAACTCATACCGCCGCGCGCATTATTGGCAAAGAAAATTTCAGTCGCCTGTGCTGGCCACGCCTGCTGAATAAAATTCGCCAGCCACGCAGGATGATTGTGATGTTGCGCAATCGCTTGATCAAAAGTTTCTCGCTGGCGCAGGTAATTGCGCAGCACGCCATTCAATAATTTCCCTGCCCATTCTTTTTTTAAGACACGGCAGGCTTCCACTGCCAAATTTACCGCTGCGTGTTCTTGCGTGCGCATATAACGCAACTGATAAAAACTGACGAGCAGTAGCGCCTGCACATCAAAGTCTTTATCGCGCAGCGGCTTTTGTAACAACTGCGCCGCTAAAGCATCCAATTCCCAATAAAAACGCAGCACGCCGTAGCACAGCTCCGCTAAGAGCGGGCGCTCTTTTTCATCCAAATGATTTTGCAGTGCAGGCAGCGCTTCTGATAAAGATCGCCCATCGCGCACAACATATTCTATAACTTGCGCAGCCACCACGCGCACATTGCGCAATGCCATTTTTTTATTCACGCGAGCTGATCGCCCACTTGCAATGCCAATAAATGACCGTTGACGATATCGCGCACCGCCATGCGATTGCGGTTAGGCAATTGCAACTCCGTCAGCAACAACACACCCTCATCACAGGCAATACGCAAACCGCTGGCATCAAAAGACAACACCGTTCCCGCCGTAGCTTTTGTTGTTGCTGATTCACACTGCGCGCACCACACGCGCAGTCGTTCGTCGTTGGGCAATACGCACCAACTCACAGGAAATGAATTAAACGCTCGAATTTGTTGTGATAAAGCTTCTGCGCTGCGCGAAAAATCGAGCTGCGCTTCTTCTTTTGTCAACTTGTGTGCGTATGTGGCTTTTGTGTCATCTTGTTTTTCTGCGCGCAGTGTTTGCGCGGCAATCGCATCCAACACAGAAACTAAAGTATCCGCACCGAGCACCGCCAAACGATCGTGCAGACTGCTGCCCGTATCATCCTGCGTAATTTTGCACACCGCGCGCGCCAACACTGGCCCTGTATCCAAACCCGCTTCCATTTGCATGATGCAAACGCCGGTTTCTGCATCGCCTGCTTCAATCGCTCGCTGTATCGGTGCAGCGCCGCGCCAACGCGGCAATAAAGAAGCATGCACATTGATGCAGCCCAAACGCGGAATATCCAACACTGCTTGCGGCAACAACAAACCGTAAGCGACAACAATCATCAAATCAGGTTGTAGTGCCGCCAAATTTTCACGATCTTGCGCGTCACGAAAATTCAGTGGTTGATAAACAGAAATACCGTTTTGCTCGGCTAATTGTTTGACGGGGCTGGCAGCCAATTTTTTTCCACGCCCTGAAGGTCGATCAGGCTGCGTATACACCGCCACGATTTCATGGTTTGTTTTTAAAAGCGCCGCCAAATGCGTTGCAGCGAAATCCGGTGTACCTGCAAAAACAATGCGCAACTTATTCACCGTCGCGGTGTTTCTTTTCCAGTTTTTTGCGAATGCGATCGCGTTTCAAACTGGAAATATGATCGACAAACAATTTGCCGTTCAAATGATCAATTTCATGTTGAATACACACAGCGAGCAAACCGCTCGGTTCGATTGCAAACGCTTTGCCGTCACGATCCAGAGCATTCACACGCACATGTTGCGGGCGCACTACGGTTTCGTAAAAACCGGGGACTGACAAGCAACCTTCGTCGTATTCACACTGCGCTTCGTCCAACACGGTGATTTCAGGATTGATAAACACCAGTGGTTGCGATTGATCTTCCGAGACATCAATCACCACCACGCGGCGATGCACATTAACCTGCGTCGCCGCCAAGCCCACACCAGGGGCGAGGTACATGGTTTCGAACATATCATCGACCAAGCGACGAATACCGTCGTCCACCACCGCAACGGGCTGTGCGCGCTGCCGCAAACGGGGGTCGGGGAACTCAAGAATTTCCAGTCGTGCCATAGATATCAGGGGCGAATCGCCAATAAGCAGTAGTTTTGTGACGAACTTCTAGTAATACGACAAGTTATGCCGCTAACATGATGATCTGCAAGATAATATTGATCTTGCGATATTGAGTTGCCACAATTCACGGCGTAGTATACACGAGGCTACATCACGGACGCCGGACGCGGCGCCCTCAATCATGGGATGACAACAATGCTAAAAACCAACTCGCTGAAGTGGAATGTTCTCGGCCTAATCGGCGCCCTGCTCCTGAGTTTTACCGCGACAGCGGAAGATGTGCAGCTCGCGCCCAACCACCCTAGCAGCTATACCGTAAAAAAAGGTGACACTCTCTGGTCTATCTCCGGTGTGTTCCTGCAACAGCCTTGGGAATGGCCAAAAATCTGGCATGTGAACCCTGAAATTTGCAACCCACACCTGATTTACCCTGGCGACACCGTCAACCTCAATATCGTTGATGGCAAGCCACAACTGGATGTCACACGCGCCAACCCTTGTGGCGGCACGGTGAAAATGTCACCCAGTACCGACAACAGCTTGAAGCCTCGTATTCGCGTGGAGCAACTTGAATCACCGATCCCCGCCATTCCGCTGGATATCATCAGCCCATTTCTGACGGGCAGCCGAGTGGTATCCCCTGGCACATTAGAAGCAGCACCTTATGTATTGGCCGGCGCCGAACGCCATGTGATTACCGGCGCAGGCGACTCCATCAACGCACGCGGTGAATTCGAAGCCAAAGTGCCTACCTACGGCGTCTATCGCAAAGGTAAAACCTATGCCGATGAAACAACAGGTGAAGTGCTTGGTGTCGCCGCAATAGACATTGGTACAGCAAAAATTACACAAATAGAGGGCGATATCGCCAAGCTGAGCGTGCTGCGCAGTACGCGTGAGTTGCTCGGCCAAGACCGCTTACTCCCCAGTGAAGAGCGCGCCGTCGACGCTATTTTTTACCCCACACCGCCGAAAAGTGACATTGTCGGAAAAATTATTGATGTAGATGGCGGCGTCAGCGAATACGGTGCCATGAATGTCGTGTTGATCGACAAAGGCAAGCGCGACGGCTTAGAAGCAGGCAATGTGTTGGCCATTTTTGCTCAAGGTGAAACGATGAAGGATCCTGTGACTGGCGAAACCGTCAAATTGATCAACGAGCGCGCTGGCTTACTCATGGTATTCAATGTGTTCGATAAAACCAGCTACGCATTAGTGCTTGAAACAAACCGCCCACTGACACTCGGCGCGGAAGTTAAAAATCCTTAATTTGGATTGCTAGCTCCACAAAAAGCCTCGCACTGCGGGGCTTTTTTATTTCTACCATTTATTTCTGTAATTTGAATACTTTGTAGGATCGATTGCTGGTCTGCAACTCAATTGACTTAAACCACTGCAATGCTTTTTGTTCCAATGGAATAAATGCATTCACCACAAACAGCGCTACACCTTTTGGCTGCAACAAACGCGCAGTCTGCTGCAAAAACAAATCGGTTAAATCTTGTGATACAGCAGTGCCGCGATGAAACGGTGGATTGCACAAGATCAAATCAAATGTGCCGCTCTGTAACGCATCACCTGCATTGCTCGCTACTACATCAACAGCCAGTGCGTAATGTTCTGCGTTGGCACGCATCCCCAATAGTGCAGCTGCACCATTATCCGTGGCTGTGCGTTTTTGCATAGGCCAATGGCGCGTCATCAGTGTGAGATAACCATAACCACAACCGAGATCCAACAGTGATCGCGGCGGGACCGGCAATGAAGAATACACAGCATCTGCTACGGAAATGAGCAGCACACTGCCCTCATCGATTTTGTTCCAACCAAATGCGCCTTGCTTGCTAAAAAATGCCAGCGAGTCTGTCTCCAGCCATTGCAGTGCATGGTATTCATCCATGCCTAATACTTTGGCGTTGTTTTTTGTGTGCGAGAAACAGCCCAAATATGCCAAGCCCATTTTCTTACTGCTACTCTCGACAAACACATCACCACACTGATCAAGAAAAGTTTTAATACCCTCTTGCTTTAAACCCGCTACAAAAAACTCACCCTCTGGCGCTAGCAAATGCGCAGCGCTGTTGATCACATGTTGCACCACCGCTTTTTCTTTGGAGATGCGATAAACAATGCGGGCGTAATGTTTATCTTGCAGATGAGTAAAATCAAAATCAGAGAACACGGCTTGGTGCCCCGCAGCATTCGCCGCCTGCACTACATCAAACCGATTGCTATAAATTGATAGCTGCGGCGATGCAGGCACAACACTGATCCAATCCAACGCTGTTTCATCTGCAATCCACAACATCTCTCCCTGCACAGCATGCAAAAAAGGTAACAGCACCTCAAATGCAATATCCTGTTTCACACGAAAACACTCGCAATTTCTTCTGAGGTTAATGCGCGATACTCACCTAATACCAACTTGGCATCCAAAACAATATCACCGATGGACTCACGATGTAGTGTGTGCACATGGTTACCCACCGCAGCAAACATGCGTTTGACTTGGTGGTATTTTCCTTCATGTATCGCCAAGCGAACTTGTGTTTTCTGTTCATTCAAAAAAGAAACCTGCGCAGGTTTTGTGCGTTTTTTTTCACCATCCAACTGTATGCCGTTACGCAATAAATCGGCGGCGGCGCCTGACAACGGTTGATCTAAAGTCGCGACATATATTTTCTGACAGTGCAACGAAGGCGAAGTAACGCGATGATTCCACTGCCCGTCATCCGTAATCAACACTAAGCCTGTGGTATCCACATCCAAACGCCCCGCAATTTGCAATCTTTCACACTGTGGTTCACGCAGCAAATCTAACACCACAGGATGATGACCATCGCTATTAGCACATACATAGCCTTGTGGTTTATGCAGCATAAAATAACGCAGCGGTAAAATTTTCAGCAATCCACCACACAGAGTTACAGTATTTTCTGCTTGGATATGTTGCTCTGGTTTTTTTATTACAACACCATCAACACAGACATCACCTGCACGCACCGCTTTCTGTGCCTGCCGGCGTGTGAGATCAGCGGCTTGCGCCACAAATTTATCGAGCCGCATCAGCACGCATACCAAAGGTTGAGCTGACGCACGATGTCTGCGTCATCACCGCGATTGTGCAGCACTTTTTCTCCAGCATGCGGCGACTCAAAATCAGCCAACAGCGCAGCAGCACTGGCACTGGAAATACCGCGCGCGCGTTGTTGTAACTGCGCTTGCATCATCTCCTTCTCACACACCACACAAATCATGTCGATATCTGTAACGGCAGCTTGCAAAAAATCGCGATGCCGCTGTTTGTAAGTACCTTGCGCCACCACCAGTGAAGTATATTTTTTTTGTAGCGCGGCAATATTGCAGGCTACACGAGGAAAATACTCATTGCGCATGGCTTCTGTAAAAGGTTGGTGTGTATCCAAAGCCTGCTGCATCGCCGGAGAAATATCGTGATCGGCATCGTAAAAAAATCGTCCTGACAACTGGCTCACCAACTGACCAACATATGTTTTCCTGCGCCGGACAGGCCGTAAAAAAACAACACTGAAGGCGCTTGTGATAAATCAAGCAACGGCAATGCAGGGCGCATCACTTCGCCCTCATATTCAATATCTCAGCGATCGGCTCCGGCGGCTGTTTACCAAAATCTTTTTGATATAAAGCAACAGCTTTATCCGCAATCTCTCGCAATACAGCAGGAGATTCACGCAACCACGATCGGCGATAAACCGATAGGAAACACAAGATATCGCGCGGCGTCAGCGGCAAATCAAATGCCGAATAAAACAAGCCCGCCAAATCTTTTATCAACCAACGCTGCGGCGTGGATTTTCGCAACTGTGCGCGATGCAAATCGATCACATACAAAGCGTCTTGCTGGCGAAACAACTTTCCGTCATCGGCGCGTAAAAAATGGCACAAATAATAATCGCGATGATTGATACCGTTCTCGTGCAACGATTTGCTGATCTGCGCCAATTTTCTAATGACGGTGCGTTTCTCGAGCAAGGATGGCGGCGTGCTGGACCAAGGTTTGCAGTAATCCTCCAAACTGATGGTATTAGCCAATTCTTCTGTGATCAGGAAAGATTCTTGTTGTGCAGGATTGCTGCCGCGCGCACCAAAAGCTACCGGCGTCATGGTGTCGACATTGAGTTTCTTTAGTGCGTTACAGGCATTGAATTCATTTTCTGCGCCCAACACCGGCAAACGCAACTGCACAAGATTTTTAATAATTTCTTTCCAGCCCACACCTGCGTGATACTTGAGAAAGAAACCTCGACCATCCTGCTCAAAACGCAGCGTGCGACGACCTTCTTTGCTGCGATAAACCTGCCCCTGCAGCGCGCGCGCTTCGGCAAAAGGATCTTTCCCTTGCCACAAGTTTTGCCACTCAGTATTGAGAAACAGTTTCACGACACTTTTTCCCTTGCTGCCGACACAATAAAATCAGCCGCGCGTTCAAACAGCGAATAAATATCGGCCGTCTCTGCCATACGCAGTGCATTGCTTTGCCACTCAGCACGCCGCTTGTCATCTTGCAGCATAGTAGTCAACGCATTGTTTAACGCCGTCTGTGAATAAGGCTCGTCGATCACTATGCCGCATTCGTGCGCGCGAATGTAATGACTGTAACCGCACACTGCCGTCGTCAACACCGGTAAACCTGCAACTGCCGCTTCCAACAAAACCGTGCCGGTATTTTCACGATACGCTGGGTGCAGCAATACATCAGCGCCCAATAAAAATTGCGGAACATCATCACGCCCTGATAAAAACTGTATGCGTTTCTCAACACTCAATTGCGCCGCCAAACGCAAAAAAGCATCAGGGCGATCTTGCCCAATCACCATCATGCGCGTGCGCTGCAACAAATTTTCAGGTAGTGCCGCTAACGCACGAATCGCGCGATCGACACCTTTAGTGCGGAATCCTGAACCTATCAACAACACTAATTTTTCTTCGTCTGACAATGACCACGCTTGTCGAAATTTTTTGCGCAGTTCATATGCATCAGATCCAGCGCGACGATCGGGATTGATGCCAGGCGGCAACACCGTGCAACGCTGCGCCGCACCTGCGTAATACTGTTCATATTCATCGACACTGCGCTGTGCGATAGCAAGAATTTTTGTTTGACTCGCTGCATCAAATACCGCCTTTTCATCATGCAAATATTGACGATAGCGCGGCAAAAATCGCAGCTGCGGTATGCGCTCTTGCATCAGCTTCGCTTTAAAACAAGTATCCGCCGCGTAATACACATCCAGATGAGGCATTTTGTTAAACCCACCACCAAATCCGCCTGCTCATTTTTTAATTTTTTTGCAACGCCATAGAAAAAGCACGATTGCGGCTGTGATTGGTAAAACCTGAAACCGCTAAACGCTCCACGGCAATATCTTCTGGCAGTTCGCCATCCCATTCTGCACAAAAAACTTTTACGCTGGCGCCACACTCAACACAGGCCTTGGCAATACGCAACATATCGCGCTGCAAACCGCCAAACGGAAAATAGCGATACAGCGCAAACACCAAATGCACAGTATTTTGTTTTTCAATCATCATGACAGCTCATAACCTTGACGATTGAGTAATTCATTTAAACGACCAAAAACAATCGCTGGCGTGAGCGCAGCAAACACAGCCGGTTGCACATATTTGTTATGGCTGCGCGTGCATTCCTGCGCGCACAAGTGGAATTGATTGGGACCGTATGCGCCAATCAATGCAGGCGAAGTGCTGCCGTACAAAGATAAGCTCGGCACTGCCAATGCCGCAGCCAAATGCCCTAAACCTGTATCCACCGCCACCACAGCGCGCGCACGCGCAATGATGCTCGCCATGCCCGCCAAATTCGTGCGCGACAACACTTCTGCACGCGGATGCATTTCTGCAATTTGTCGCGCACGACGATGTTCAGCATCAGACCACCACGGCAATTTAACATTCATGCCTGAATCGCACACCAAGCGGCACAGTGCTTGCCAATATTCATCCGGCCAATGTTTATCACTGCGCGTCGTCCCGTGCAAAAACAACACATAAGGCGGATCTGTTTGCTCACCAAAACGACGGCGATCAATGCCGTAATTCGGCGCCGTGGTCGGTTTTTGATAATTCAAGACTTGCGCAAACAATTCTCGCGTTCTCTCAACGGCATGCTGATCTTTTTCTACTGTAAAAGTTTTCTGATACGCCAAACTTGCCAGCGGTTCGCGCACCGTTTTTCTGTCATAACCGTACACTGTACCGTGCGCAAATTTTGTCAGCAGCGCACTTTTTACCAAACCCTGCGCGTCGATAACAGCATCGTATTGCTCTGCAGCAATCGCATGACGAAACACCGTCCACTCATCACTGCCGATAAAACGAAATAGGTTTTTTCGCCAACGGCGAATTGCCACAGGAATCACTTTGCTAACAGATGGATGCCATGCTGGGATTTCGGCAAACGCTTCTTCCACCACCCAATCAAATTGAATATCGGGTATTGCTGCGCACGCATCACTCACCGCGGGCAGTGTATGAATCACATCACCCATCGACGATGTTTTAACGATCAATACGCGCTTCATTGCACTAATGCCTTTTGCACTTGCACCTTTTGTGGCAGCAATTTATTCAAGGCATCCAAAATGCGTTGCGGCGGCAATTCCTTCAAACATTTCAAATGTCCCAACGGACACTCACGCTGAAAACACGGGCTACATTCAATACCCAAACGCACAATTTCAACTGCATCCGACAACGGCGGCGTAAATTGCGGTGACGATGAGCCGTATACAGCCACCAGCGGCCTCTGTAAAGCAGCAGCAATATGCATCAAACCGGAATCGTTACTCACCACCGCTTGCGCGTAAGACAATAAATCTATTGCTTCCGCTAATGCAGTTTTTCCTGCCAAATTGAAGCAATATTCTCTCTGCGCTTCAGGCAACGCAGCGCGAATACTTTCTGCCACAACAACATCATTTTGTGAACCAAAAATCCACACTTGCTCGCCTTGTGCAATTCGCACGCGCGCGACTTCCGCGTAATGCTGTTCAGGCCAGCGTTTGGCTGGACCAAACTCTGCGCCCGGGCACAACGCCAACACCGGCTTCTGCAAATCCAATGTGTATCTTTGCAGAGCCTGTTGTCGTTCGTTGTCATCAATCAATAATTGCGGATACGGCAATTGTTCTGGTAACTTTTCATTTTTTGCAAATGCCAGTGCCGCGAAGCGTTCAATCATCAGCGGATATTTTTCTTTATCCAATACACGCACATCATTTAACACGCCGTAACGCATTTCACCGCGCCAACCGGTGCGCAGCGGAATGTTGGCAAAAAACGGAACCAATGCTGACTTCCAAGAATTGGGCAGTAAAATCGCTTGCTGATATTTTCCGCGCAAGGCATGACCAATTTCTCGTCGCGCAGCAAAACCAAACTCGCCGTGTTTCAGTGGCAGATCAAAACTGCTGCGCACTTCTGGCATACGCGCCAACAGCGGCGCACTCCACGCGGGCGCCAACACATCAATTTCGCAAGTGGGATGGTTTTGTTTCAGCAGGCGAAACAGCACTTGCGCCATCACCATATCGCCGACCCAAGCAGGACCGATGACGAGAATGTTTTTTGAATCGTTGTGCGCACTAGACATGAAACACCTGCAAGCCCATTTGTTTCGCAGCATTTAATTGCCGCACATCCGCCGTCACAAACCGATCAACTTGCAATGCCAGTGCGGAACCAACATGAATAGCATCCATGGCGCGCAAATTATTTTCTTCAAGACTCAATAAAGTGTGCCGCATCACTGTCGGTGTTAAATCACAAACAGCGGCATCAGCAATATCTAGCAATAAATTTTTCTTGAGTGCTTGATATTGCACCATGGTGATATGCCCTTCTCGTTGCAAACGACAAAACGCTGATACCAATTCAGGAATAGCGATAGCAGACAGGCACAACTCCGTCGCTTGCTGACACAAGGACAACACATCGTCTGTTCCCGCCTCACTCACATAGCGTTTGGCGAAAGCGGAGGAATCAAAAAATATCCTCACAATGTCAGCCATCCCTCTCATTGAGCACGAGCTGACTGATAGACAGCCCGCCCAACACCAGCGGCTGACTTTTTCGCTGCTTCCAAGAATTGCCACTCACTTCACCGGCGATAGCCATTGCGAGAACTGACTGCGGCGACCTTTCACTTGATCGAAATACAAGCTCTGTAATTTTTCTGTGATCGGTCCGCGTTTGCCTGTGCCAATGCTGCGCCCATCCAATTCACGAATCGGTGTCACTTCTGCAGCAGTGCCAGTGAAGAACGCTTCATCGGCGATATACACTTCATCGCGTGTGATGCGTTTTTCTACCACTTCACAACCGATTTCTTTGGCGAGATGGAAAATAGTGTCACGCGTGATGCCGTTCAAACACGCGGTCAATTCCGGCGTGTAAATCACACCATTGCGCACGATAAAAATATTCTCGCCAGAGCCTTCGGCGACATAACCTTCAGGATCCAACAGCAACGCTTCTTCCGCACCGCCAGACAGCGCTTCATTCAACGCCAACATGGAATTGATGTAGTGACCGTTGGCTTTGGCGCGCGTCATCGAAATATTGACATGGTGACGCGTGTAGGAACTGGTGCGCACTTTAATGCCGTTTTGCAGCGCTTCATCACCCATGTACGCGCCCCACGACCACGCGGCGACGATGACATGCACGGTCAAACCTTTGGCGCGCAGACCCATCGCTTCCGATCCGTAAAACACCATCGGGCGAATGTAAGCAGAAGGCAGATTGTTTTCTCGCACTGCCGCGCGTTGCGCTTCATTGATTTCGTCTTTGGTAAACGGAATCTGCATGTTCATGATTTTGGCGGAATCAAATAGGCGATCGGTGTGTTCCTGCAAGCGGAAAATACAAGTGCCTTTCGACTCGGTTTCGTAAGCACGCACACCCTCGAACACGCCCATGCCGTAGTGCAAGGTGTGGGTGAGGACATGGACTTTGGCGTCGCGCCAAGGAACCAGTTTGCCATCGAACCAGATCAGGCCATCGCGATCTGACATGCTCATATCAGGAACTCCGAGAGTGTTTACAGCGGGCGCACATTATAGGAGTTTTTACGCTCCCAGAATGCTGTGCCACGCCTCCCTCACGGTTTCTCGCTCAGGCAGCAGCTCATCAACACCAATCAAAGTCGGCTCACCGAGCAGGGTGCGACGATGCCCTCGCGCGCGCAGGCGGCGGTAGGCTTCCATTAACGCCTCGGCCTGCTCGTTAGTCATCAGCGCACTAATCGCCATCTGTTCGAGGATGCGGATATTATCCGGCCAGATCAGTAAATTGGGATGCTTATATCCACTCGCCAACACACTGAACTGCACGATAAATTCCAGATCGACGATGCCGCCCACGCCGTGCTTCAAATCAAAATGCTGCGCGTCACTTTTATCCAATTGCGCGCGCATTTTTTCGCGCATCTCGACCACATCGCGGCGCAATTGTTCGATGTCGCGCTCCCGCCCTAACACTTTTCCACGCACATCGGAAAAATGTTTTGCCAGCAACGCATCACCGGCGACAACGCGTGTGCGTGTCAAGGCTTGATGTTCCCAAGTCCATGCATCTTTTTCTTGATAGCGTTCAAAACTGTTTAAGCTCGCTACCAACAAACCCGAATTGCCGGATGGGCGCAAACGCATATCCACTTCGTACAAAATACCATTCATCATACGCGTGCCGAGTATATGAATAATGCGCTGGCCGAGACGCGTAAAAAATATACCGTTCTCGATAGCTGTTTGACCAATACTCGTATCCGCTTGCGTTTCACCGCTGCTGCCCGCGTGAATAAAAACCAAATCCAAATCGGAACCGTGACCCAATTCCAATCCACCCATTTTTCCATAGCCGATAACAATAAAACCAAGATCGCTGGCGATGTTTACATCCAAATAGGGTACACCGTGCTTCTCTACCAACAAGCGCCAAGCCAAACGCAAAACAAAATCTAAAATTGTTTCTGCCATGAAAGTTAAGTAATCGCTGACTTTCATCAACTGTAAACGCCCTGTTACTTCACACGCCGCTGCGCGCAAACTGTGTGCGAGCTTGAATTGGCGCAGCGCTTCCATTTGCGCTTCCAAATCATCTTCTGGGATGCGCAACATGTGTTGACGCAATAAACTCGACAAATCTTCACGCGATGGCGCAATATCACGATACAAATTGCGGATATCAATCAGTTCATCGAGTAATACAGGCCATTCTGCTAATTGCTCTGCAATCCATGTGCTTGAACGCACCAAAAGAACTAATTGTTTTAATGCTTGTGGATTTTCTAGTAACAGTACCAAGTATGATGAGCGGCGTAAAACTGCTTTTAATAAGGGTAACAAGCGATCAAAAACTACCGCAGGATTTTCGACTGATAGTGCTTTCGTGCAGGCAATAATAAAACGGTTTAGTCTTGCTCGACTTTCACATAATCCAGCAATACTTGTCGTTCTTCCATAAACTTTTTTCTGCAATACCAAATTAGAAAAGCCCGCTTAACCACTCTTCTTACATTAAGATCATCCTGCAGCATCCCCTTGTTGCCAATGTCCATGCGTCATTTTCCGCTACTGCCTTCAGCTGGTGGCGCACCACGCTTTTTAAAATACGCTGTACATGTGTACGGTGTATTTGTAGAGCAGCATAAAACTCTTCATAACTGCTAAAACTAACAGCTGCTGCCATGTATTTGTTGCTGCAATTCTTCGGTAAACTTTGCGTCTGCTCATCACGCCACGCTTGCAATAAGGCTCAACATTGGCGCAAACAAGTACGCCTCTCGCAACACAGCTACTTCTTCTACCGATAGAAATCCTTTGCTGCCCAATTGCTCCAACATATTGATCACTGGAGACGGTTGCAAATCACTATCACGACCACCGTGAATCAACTGGAACATCTGTACGATAAATTCAACTTCTCGAATGCCACCAGCACCTAATTTGACATTGTCGGCCATACCTTTTTTAGCTACTTCGCGCTCAATTTGTCGTTTAAGATCACGCAGCGCATCAATCGAAGAAAAATCCAAATAGCGACGGAAAGTAAAGCGGCGCAACATCTGATCACTGCGTTGTTTATTTGGCATCGCCATGCCACCAACTGAACCTCTTAATCATGGCGTAGCGTTCCCGACTGCGTCCCCGCCGTAATACCGTTCATTGCATCGTAATTCAACGCCAACGCCATGCCGTCACTGATAAGGACGCAGACGCATATCAACACGAAATACAAAATGTAAAACCGTCCGTGGTTTTTTTATCCGTTAATTCCAGTCACTTTTTGACCTCTAATTTGCAAAAACGCATTGAGTACTGCGCGGCTTACCTTGTGTTTCACCGCTTTCATCGTAGGCAAAAATCAAATCAATATCGGATGAAAGATTTAGCTCAAACGCACCGAGCTTTCCCATACCGAGAACGAGCAATGACTGCGACTCTCCACTTTGTGCGCCGATGGGCGTTCCCCATTCCACACACGCTCGCTGATAGAGAAAATCCACCGCTGTTTGAATACAGACATCCGCCAGCACCGTCAGCGCTGCCGTGGTTGCCAGTGTTTCTGCGCGGCGCGTGATATCGCGCCAAATAATACGCATCATCTGCCGCTGACGAAAAACGCGCAGCACATGCATCAGTTCATCTTCGCTCTGCGCTTGCAACAAAAACTCAGCCATTGATTGGGCGAGAGACGCATAGTCAGGCTGCTGATCGACTAGCCTCCCTGCGCCATCATCGAAAAACAATGCAAAAAATCTATCTGGATGACGCAAGCTGCTCTCAAAAAAGAACTCGCTACCCAAGAAAACCGCTGTTAACTCTTGCACAAAAACAACATCAGACTGCAATGCAGAAAATTGCGCGCACTGTTCATCATTTAGAACATTAACAAATTGTTCCTGTTTTCTTTCAAACTCCGTTTGCAACCATTCCGGTATATTTTTTCCTAGCTTCATCCGTTAAATCGATCCAATGCAGGCGCAACACGCATTACCTCTTCAACCGTTGTGAGTCCTGAAGCTACTTTCTGCGCGCCAGATAAGCGCAGCGTACGCATACCTTCACGCATTGCCTGCTGTCGAATTTGATTGATATCTACTTTGTCACCAATCATCATTTTTATTTCATCGGTAAACAGCATGATTTCGTAAATACCTTCGCGCCCTTTGTAGCCCGTATTTCTGCACTCCAAACAACCAACCGGTTTAAAGCAACGCGCAGGTACAGACACCTTCCACGGCGCAGTTAACGACTTCCACGCCTCCTCACTGACTTCTGTTTCTTCTTTGCAATGCACACATAAACGACGCACCAAACGCTGCGCCATTACACCGAGCATAACTGAGCGCAATAAATAAGACGGCACACCTAAATCCAGCAAACGCGAAACCGAGCTCGGTGCATCATTGGTATGCAGTGTCGACAACACTAAATGCCCTGTCATCGCCGCTTGCACTGCCATATCCGCTGTTTCTTGATCACGAATCTCACCAATCATGATGATGTCTGGATCTTGTCGCATCAGCGTGCGTACACCCACAGCAAAATCTAAATCAACCGCGCGATTCACTTGCATTTGGTTAAATGCTTCTTCCACCATTTCGATGGGATCTTCGATCGTCGACACATTCACTTCTGGTGTTGCAATTTGCTTTAACGAGGAATAGAGCGTGGTGGTTTTACCGGAACCAGTTGGTCCTGTAACCAACAAAATCCCATTGGGCTGATTGATCAATTGTGTCCAGCGTTTTAAATCCTCGTTGATCAGCCCTAATTCTGGAAAAGTTTTTACCAAAATTTCTGGATCAAAAATTCGCATTACCAATTTTTCGCCGAATGCAGTTGGCAAGACCGACATACGCAACTCGACTTCACTACCGTCTGGTTTTTGTGTTTTGATACGGCCATCTTGCGGTTTGCGCTTTTCAGCAATATTCATGCGGCCGAGAATTTTTAAGCGACTGGTGACAGCAATCATCACGCGCGCTGGCAATTCATACACTTGATGCAAAACACCATCAATACGAAAACGCACTTTACCCACTTCACGCCGTGGTTCGATATGAATATCACTGGCGCGTTGTGCATAAGCGTATTGCAGCATCCAATCCACAATATTGATGATGTGTTGATCGTTTGCCTCCGGATCTTTTAATTCCGACAATTTGAGCAGCTGTTCAAAATTGCCAATACCAAATTTATTGCCGTAATCCGTATCGGTAGCATCCGAAACAGACTTTGCCAAGGAATAAAATTCCACGGTGTAACGCGACAGCTCGCTTGGCTTCACCACCACACGGCGAATTTCTCGACGCGCAATATGTTTAAGGTCATCCTCCCACGCATAAATCCAAGGTTGCGAACTCGCTACAACCATCTCCTCTTTGCTAATACCCACGCACAAAATTTGATGGCGTTTAGCGAAGGCAAAAGACATCAACTCTGTGACTTTACTGGCATCAATTTTGAGAGGATCAATATGAAAATAGGTTTGATCCGATTTTTCTGCCATCCAACGCGCCAGACGCTCTTCATCCAACAACTTGCCTGCTCGCTGCTGATCTTGCAAATTCATTTTGGCAATAAAAGTAATCGGATGCAGCAGTGCATTTTCACGAGAACGCGGCGTGCCAGATAAAAAATTGGCATCGCGTTTATCCATCAAACCATCGGCGACTAAATCGTCCAGCGTGTTGCGTAAATCCAACAAACGCTCCGGCGCTCGAACTTTCGCGGCGTTACTCATGCATACTCCTTGATTTTTCAGCACCCATATTTGGAAGGTTGCTGCCGTCTACTGTACCAGCGCAAGACAAAGAAATGCGACGCGGATACAAACAAAAACGCCCCGATAAACGGGGCGCTTTAGAACCGATTCAGCAAGATTTTACTTGCCTAGCATGAAGTCCACAGCCGCTTTCAGCTCATCGCTAGAGCAATCCATGCACAAGCCTTTTGGTGGCATAGCGTTAAAGCCCACTTCAGCATGCTTGTACAGCGTATCCTTACCTTTCGCTACGCGTGGCGCCCAAGCTGCGTCGTCATGTGCTTTAGGCGCACCAGCAACACCGGCACCGTGACAAGTTATGCAAGATTTTTTGTAAACCTCTTCTCCCGATCTCGGTGCACCGCCAGCGCTGGCGGTGGCCGCTGCTGCACAAGCTTGGCCTTGCAAGCAAGTTTGTCCAACGGGCGCGGTATTGGCTGCGCTCTTGTCTTCCGCCTGTACGGAAGCGACGGCAACTACAGTGGCTAACACAGCAGAAAGAGAAAAGGCTTTGATCAATAATTTCACAGAACACCTCCAGAGGGTGGGAAACAGGCGCGCGAATTATAGCCCCAGATCCACTGCCGAGACAGCCAAACCGCGCACTGCGGATTAAGGTTTATGATCGTCAAAGAATGATTTCACACCATCGAACCAAGAGCTTTTACGCGGCGAGTGCTGTGCACCTTCGGTAGATGCTTGGAACTGACGCAGAATATCTTTCTGCTGCTTGCTCAGTTTGACTGGCGTTTCCACTACCACTTTGCAAATCAAATCGCCAACGCCGCCACCGCGCACTGGCGCAACACCTTTGCCACGCAAACGGAACAGCTTGCCGGTCTGTGTTTCTTCCGGCACTTTCAGCATCACTTTTCCATCTAGCGTAGGCACCTCGATCTCGCCGCCGAGCGCGGCATCGACAAAACTGATCGGCACTTCGCAGTACAAGTTTTTGCCTTCGCGCTCGAAAATCTTGTGCGGACGCACATTCACCTGCACATACAAATCGCCATTCGGCCCACCCAAAGTACCCGCCTCGCCTTCGCCCGTCAGACGAATGCGATCGCCGTTATCGACACCAGGCGGGATTTTGACCGACAGCGTTTTTTCTTCTTCGATGCGCCCCTGACCGTGGCAAGTACCACAAGGGTCACTGATGGTGGTGCCGCGACCGCCGCAAGCGCGGCAGGTTTGCTGCACGGTAAAAAAGCCTTGCTGAATGCGCACTTGCCCTGCGCCACCGCAAGTGCCGCAAGTGACCGGCTTGCTACCGGCTTTTGCGCCAGAGCCGTCGCAAGTTTTGCAGGATGCCAAAGTAGGAATGCGGATCTTGGTGGTCGTGCCGTGTACCGCTTCTTCCAAGCTGACATCCAAGTTGTAGCGCAAATCCGAACCGCGCTGTGGGCCGCCGCGTGAACGACCGCGACCGCCGCCACCAAAAATATCGCCAAATACATCGCCGAAAATATCGCCAAAGCCGCCCGCACCTGCTCCACCGCCGCCCATGCCACCCTGTTCAAAGGCTGCATGACCCATGCGATCGTAAGCGGCGCGCTTTTGTTCATCGCTGAGAATTTCGTTAGCTTCTGCCGCTTCCTTAAATTTCTCTTCAGCTTCTTTGTTATCGGGATTGCGATCAGGATGAAACTTCATCGCGATGCGACGATAAGCTTTTTTAATTTCATCAGCGCTTGCGTCGCGTTTCACGCCTAGCACTTCGTAGTAATCGCGTTTAGCCATGATTTTTCTCTCTGCATCTATGAACACAAAAGCGCGGACATGCCGCGCTCTGTGTTTTTTATCTCAACAATCGGTATTACTTGTCTTTGACTTCTTCGAACTCAGCGTCAACCACATCGTCACCGCCACCTTGCTGCCCTGCATCACCGTCCTGCTGTTGCGCTGCGGCATCTGCATACATTTTTTGTGCAAGACCAGAAGAAGCTTCCGACAATTTTTGCACCGCTGCATCGATGCGATCTTTGTCATCCGTCTTCACCGCTTCATCCACTTCTTTCAAAGCAGACTCGATGGCTTCTTTTTCATCAGCAGTCGCCTTGTCGCCTGCTTCTGTCAAAGTTTTACGCGTAGCGTGTGCCAAGCCTTCAGCCATATTGCGTGCAGACACGATCTCTTCAAACTTTTTGTCCGCTTCAGCATTCGCTTCTGCATCGCGCACCATTTGTTGAATCTCGTCATCACTCAAACCAGAAGATGCTTTGATGACGATAGATTGCTGCTTGCCTGTCGCTTTGTCTTTCGCACTGACATTCAAAATACCGTTGGCATCGATATCAAATGTCACTTCGATTTGTGGCATACCGCGAGGTGCAGGCGGAATATCGGCCAAATCAAAACGACCGAGCGATTTATTTTGCGAAGCCTGTTTACGCTCACCCTGCACGACATGAATTGTCACTGCTGTCTGATTGTCATCTGCCGTTGAGAATACTTGTGATTTCTTGGTAGGAATCGTGGTGTTTTTCTCAATCAATGGCGTGGCAACACCACCCATGGTTTCTATACCCAGCGTCAACGGTGTGACATCCAACAACAACACATCTTTAACATCACCCGACAACACCGCGCCTTGAATCGCAGCACCCATTGCCACCGCTTCATCAGGGTTCACATCTTTACGCGGCTCTTTACCGAAGAAATCGGCCACTTTTTTCTGCACCAGCGGCATACGCGTTTGACCGCCCACCAAGATCACATCTTCAATATCAGAGGCTTTCAAACCAGCGTCTTGCAGCGCAGTTTTTAATGGCCCCATGGAGCGATCAACCAAACCTTCTACCAAGGCTTCCAATTTGGCGCGCGATAATTTCACCACCAAGTGTTTAGGGCCTGTGGCATCCGCCGTGATGTAAGGTAAGTTCACTTCGGTTTGTTGCGCAGAAGACAATTCAATTTTTGCTTTCTCTGCCGCTTCTTTTAAGCGCTGCATCGCCAACGGATCACCTTTCAAATTAATGCTGTTCGTTTTCTTGAACTCTTCTGCCAAGTAGTCAATCAGCGCGAGGTCAAAATCTTCACCACCGAGGAAAGTGTCACCGTTGGTAGACAATACTTCAAACTGATGCTCGCCATCGACTTCCGCAATTTCGATGATGGAGATATCAAAAGTACCGCCGCCCAAATCGTACACAGCAATTTTGCGGTCACCTTCTTTTTTATCCATACCAAAAGCCAGCGCAGCCGCAGTCGGCTCGTTGATAATTCTTTTCACTTCCAAACCCGCAATACGGCCAGCATCTTTGGTAGCTTGTCGTTGCGAATCATTGAAGTAAGCAGGCACGGTAATAACCGCTTCTGTTACTTTTTCACCGAGATAATCTTCGGCAGTTTTTTTCATTTTTTTCAAAACTTCGGCAGAAATTTGTGGCGGCGCTTTTTTGTCGTCTTTCACTTCTACCCACGCATCACCATTGTCTGCTGCAACAATTTTGTACGGCACCATGCTGATATCTTTTTGCACAACATCGTCTTTAAAACGACGACCAATCAAGCGTTTTACTGCAAATAAAGTGTTAGATGGATTAGTGACTGCTTGGCGTTTTGCGCTTTGACCGACCAATACTTCACTGTCATCCGTGAACGCGACAATCGACGGTGTGGTGCGATCACCTTCTGCGTTTTCGATCACTTTGACTTTGTCGCCTTCCAACACGGCCACACAAGAGTTAGTAGTGCCGAGGTCAATACCGATAATTTTACCCATGTCGTTTTCTCCACTCGCGCCGCTGTGCGGCTTTCAATTCGATGATTCGTTTATTGGGTTTACTGTTGCAGTTTTCAAGTCTGTTCAAGTCGCGGGCTTCGCCACCACCACCATCGCGGGGCGCAGCAAACGACCGTTGATGCTGTAGCCTTTCTGCATCACTTCCGCCACGGTGTTCGGCGCTGCACCCGGAATATCCAACATCGTGATCGCTTGATGATGCTCAGGATTGAAGGCTTCGCCGTGTGGGTTGATCAAATTCACGCCGTGCTTTTCCAGCGCGGCAAGTAGCGATTTCAGTGTTAACTCCACACCTTCGCGGTGCGTCGCATCATCATCAGCAATCGCCGCCAACGCACGCTCTAAATTGTCCACCACTGTCAGCAGCTCACCCGCAAACCGCTCCAGCGCAAACTTGTGCGCCTTCTCTACATCCTGCTCGGCACGGCGGCGCACATTCTGCATCTCCGCATTGGCACGCAGCACTTGGTCGCGCGCGGCTGCTAGCTCGGCTTGCAGTGTGTCCGTCGCTGGTGACGCACTGGCTTCCGCTTGCGCGCTTTCATTCTCGGTAGGCTCAGGCGTTACGGGATTTTCTGATTCAGTCACTTTAATCTCCTGCGAATACACTCCACGGCGCAGACATCGCCGTGCGACAGGCTGTCTATATGGGGGGTAGGCACTGAGGATTCAAGGGATGTGCGATCAAACCCAACGCTGCACGATATCCAACATACGGTTGGCGTAGGCCCACTCGTTATCGAACCACACCAAGACTTTGACCAATTGGCCGCTGACGCGGGTTTGGCTGGCATCGACGATGCCGGAGCGCGCATCGTGATTGAAATCACAGGAGGCGAGTGGCTCCTCGGTGTAGCCAAGAATATTTTGCAGTGCACCATTCGCTGCACCACGCAGCGCATTATTGACGGCAGAAATATCCACCGGCTTTTTCAACAATACCGATAAATCCATCGCCGAAACATTCTGCGTCGGTACGCGCAGTGCTTGCGCGGCAAAGCAACCTTGCAAATGCGGAAGAATGCGTTCGATGCCACGCGCTAACTGTGTATCAATCGGAATAATCGACTGCAATGCTGCGCGTGTTTTTCGTAAATCGGTGTGGTGATAGCCATCCAATACAGGTTGATCATTCATCGCAGAGTGAATAGTGGTCAACACGCCATTCACTACGCCAAATTGATCATCCAAGACTTTTATAACAGGAACGATGGCGTTGGTGGTACAAGACGCGGCTGACACAATCGTGTGTTCTGCTTGCAGTACAGCCTCATTGACACCGCACACAACAGCAGCATCAATATCATGATCGGCCGGCTGCGAAAATAAAACTCGCTTCGCGCCAGCTTTGATATGCGCCTGCGCTTTTTTGCGCGAAGAAAATACACCGCTGCATTCCAACACAATATCAACATTGTGCGAACTCCAATCCAATGCTTCTAAGGATTTATGTGCAGAGAGCGCGATTACATCACCGTTAACGATTAGCGTATTTTTTTCTTGTTCAACAACACCAGAAAAATGACCGTGCGTAGAATCATAGCGCGTGAGATAGGCAATTGTTGCCGGCTCGGCAGGCTCGTTGATCGCCACAATTTTGTATCGACCCTGCAAATTGCGCTCATACAGCGCGCGCAACACACAGCGACCGATGCGGCCGTAGCCGTTGATGGCGAGCCGCAAGGCCATTGCTTAACCCAGTGTGGCTTTTGCAGCAGCCACCACATGCTCAACGGTAAAACCAAACTCTTTGAACAATTGATTGGCAGGCGCTGATTCACCAAAGCGATTTATACCGATCACGCGACCATCCAAGCCGACAAACTTGTGCCAGTAATCCGCATGCCCCGCCTCAATCGCCACGCGAGCGCGCACCGCTTTTGGCAACACCGCTTCGCGATAATCTTCATGCTGCGCACAAAACACTTCTGCACACGGCATAGACACTACGCGCGCACCATCACCCAATTGCGCAGCGGCTTGCATGGCCAAATCCACTTCGGAACCGGTGGCAATCAAAATGACTTTGGGTGCGCCGACAGAATCTTTCAAGATATAGCCGCCGCGCGCAATATCCGCCACTTGCTGCGCGCTGCGCGCTTGGTGCGGTAAGTTTTGGCGTGAAAAAATGAGTGCTGATGGTCCGTGTTGATATTCGATGGCAGCCTTCCAACTCACAGCCGATTCCACGGTGTCGCACGGGCGCCAAGTGTGCAAATGCGGTGTGCTGCGCAAGGCAGTGAGTTGCTCAACGGGTTGATGCGTAGGACCGTCCTCACCAAGACCGATGGAATCGTGCGTGTACACAAACAATACACGCTGCTTCATCAACGCTGCCATACGCACAGCATTGCGTGCGTATTCCATGAACATTAAAAAAGTAGCGCCGTAAGGAATAAAACCACCGTGCAGAGCGATGCCATTCATCATTGCGCTCATGCCAAATTCGCGCACGCCGTAGTGAAGATAATTTCCGCTCGCATCCTCGGAAGAAATACTTTTACACACTGCGCCATTGCTGCCTTTCCAAATCGTGAGGTTGGAACCGGCAAGATCCGCCGAGCCACCGAGAAATTCTGGTAACAGCGAACCGTATGCGCCCAGCGTGTTTTGGCTCGCTTTGCGACTGGCAATGGTTTCACCTTTTTCTTGGCAAGCAGCGATATAAGCATCAGCTTGTTGAGAAAAATCCGCCGGTAATTCACCTTTCATGCGGCGCTCAAATTCAGCCGCTTCTTGTGGATACGCTTTCGCGTAAGCAGCAAATTTTTCTTGCCATAATTTTTCGGCAACGGCACCCTTTTCACGCGCATTCCACGCAGCACTAATATCAGCAGGAATTTCAAAAGGCGCGTACGGCCAATTCAATTCTTTTCTCGCCAACGCGATTTCATCGGCACCCAACGGCGCACCGTGGCATTCTTCTTTACCTTGTTTATTGGGCGAACCAAAACCGATAATAGTTTTGCAAATAATTAAAGATGGCTTTGCTGTTTCTGCTTTGGCTTTTTCAATCGCCGATTGAATCGCCGCGCTGTCGTGACCATCAATTGGGCCAATCACTTGCCAGTGGTACGATTCAAAACGCTTTGCGGTGTCATCCGTAAACCAACCAGGGACGCCATGACCACCCGCGACTTCGCCATCAATCGAAATGCCGTTGTCATCGTAAAACGCAATCAACTTGCCCAAACCCAGCGTGCCCGCCAAGGAGCAGGCTTCGTGCGAGATACCTTCCATCAAACAGCCGTCACCGAGGAAGGTGTAAGTGTGGTGATCGACGATGGCGTGGCCGTCTCGATTGAACTGCGCCGCCAACACTTTTTCAGCCACTGCCATGCCCACGGCATTGGTGATGCCCTGACCCAAGGGGCCGGTCAGTTTCGATACCTGGTGCGTAACCGTACTCAGGGTGCCCCGGCGTTTTGCTATGCAGTTGGCGAAAGTTTTTCAGCTCGTCGAGCGGCAACGCGTAGCCTGTAAGGTGCAGCAAGCTGTAGATCAGCATAGAGCCGTGTCCATTCGACAGCACGAAGCGGTCGCGGTCAGCCCAATGCGGGTTAGCGGGATTGTGTTTTAGGTGGCTGTTCCACAGCACTTCGGCGATATCAGCCATGCCCATCGGCGCACCCGGGTGACCTGAGTTGGCTTTCTGCACCGCGTCCATGGACAGCGCACGAATGGCATTGGCAAGATCACGGCGGGACGGCATGGCGACACCTCAAAATGGGGAAAACAGAGGGGCGCTATTGTCGCCGACACACCCCTCACTGTCACCCGCCGCGCGCTAGCACCTCAGTGCTTCATGCCCAATTTTTTCTCAAGATAGTGAATATTCACACCACCGCGCGCAAAAGCATCGTCGCGCAATAAATCCTGTTGCAAAGGGATATTGGAGCGAATACCGTCAATAACGGTTTCATCCAGCGCTGTGCGCATACGCGCAAACGCCGTAGCACGATCATCACCGTAGCTGATAATTTTTGCGATCAGCGAATCGTAAAACGGTGGAATGGAATAGCCGCTATACAAATGCGAATCCACGCGAATGCCGGGGCCACCCGGCGCATGCCAATAATTCACTTTACCCGGACAAGGCGTAAAAATTTTTGGATCTTCCGCATTGATACGGCACTCAAAAGCGTGACCGCGTATCACCACATCTTTCTGTTTGATCGACAACGGCAAGCCACTGGCGATTTTTAATTGCTCTTTCACAATGTCGATACCAGTCACCATTTCTGTCACTGGATGTTCAACCTGTACGCGCGTATTCATTTCGATGAAATAGAAGCGTTCGTTCTCGTACAAAAACTCAAAAGTTCCGGCGCCGCTGTAGCCAATATCAATACAAGCTTTGACGCAAGCATCCGCCACTTCTTTGCGCACTTTGTCGGGAATACCTGGCGCTGGCGCTTCTTCTAACACTTTTTGATGGCGGCGCTGCAAAGAACAATCGCGATCACCTAAATGAATCGCATGACCTTGACCATCCGCCAACACTTGAATTTCCACATGACGCGGATTTTCTAAAAACTTTTCCATGTACACCGTGCTGTCGCCAAACGCCGCCAGCGCTTCACTGCGTGTCACTTGCACTGCATTCACCAGTGACGCCTCGGTATTCACGACGCGCATACCGCGACCACCACCACCGGCTGCTGCTTTAATAATGACGGGATAACCAACTTGGCGACCAATTTTCAGAATTTCTTCTGCATCATCTGGCAATGCACCATCCGAACCAGGAACAGTCGGCACACCGGCTTTTTTCATCGCGTCTTTGGCGGAAACTTTATCGCCCATCAAACGAATCACATCTGCAGAAGGACCGATAAAAATAAAACCACTTTTTGCTACTTGTTCAGCAAAATTAGCGTTTTCTGCCAAAAAACCGTAGCCGGGGTGCACCGCTTGCGCGTCGGTAATTTCCATCGCGCTAATTAAAGCAGGCACACTCAAATAACTGTCCGCAGATTTATTCGGTCCGATGCAAACGGACTCATCGGCCAAACGCACATGCATCAAATCGCGATCAATTTTGGAATGCACGGCAACTGTTTTGATGCCCAATTCTTTGCACGCGCGCAAAATCCGTAGAGCAATTTCTCCACGGTTAGCAATAACAACTTTATTTAGCATGGTGATCGCTTCAGGCAATAGTGAACATGGGTTGATCAAATTCAACCGGTGCGCCGTCGTCCACCAAAATGGCTTTGATAACGCCGGCTTTATCCGCTTCAATTTGATTCATCATTTTCATCGCTTCGACGATGCACAATACATCGCCCACTTTCACACTCTGCCCCACTTCAGCAAACGCTGGTGATTCCGGCGAAGGCGAACGATAAAAAGTGCCAACCATCGGCGATTTCACCACATGTCCAGACAACACCGGCGCAGCAGCAGGTGCTTCCGCTACAGGCGCAGCAGTAGGTGCGGGCGCAGCTGCAACCGGCGGCGCGGCGTAAGCCATGGGCGCAGCCATCATTGGCATCACACCATTGCGCGAAATGCGCACCGTTTCTTCGCCTTCACGAATTTCCAATTCACCGATATTGGATTCTTCTAACAACTCAATCAGTTTTTTAATTTTGCGAATATCCATTACTACCTTCCCCCAGAAAATTTTAAATAATCATTATGGATTCAATTTTTTAACGGCAGCTTGCAGCGCCAAGGCATAGCCCTGTGCACCTAAACCACAGATCACGCCTTCCGCAATATCCGAAAAATAAGACTGATGACGAAACGCTTCGCGTTTATGCACATTCGATAAATGCACTTCAATAAATGGAATACCCACCGACAACAACGCATCGCGCAATGCCACGCTGGTGTGCGTGAATGCGGCGGGATTAAACACAATGAAATCGACACCTTCGCGCTTGGCATCCTGAATACGGTTGATCAATTCATATTCCGCGTTGCTTTGTAGGGTTTGCAGGTGATGCCCTGCCGCACGCGCTTGGGCAGCTAGCGCAGTGTTAATATCGTCCAAAGTCTCAGCGCCGTACACCGCCGGTTCGCGCGTGCCAAGCATGTTGAGGTTAGGGCCGTGCAACACCAAGATGGTGGCCATGGTGCAGTCCTTTATAATGTGTGAAGATGTCTGCAGTCTGGGGCAAGATACCGTGGCTGTCTATGCAGTTGACAGATTTTTGTGGGAATTAAGCGAAATTAGAGACAAATTAGCGCAAACACCCACAAGCTTTCTACGGCAATATTACCAGTGCATCTATTTCAACGCCCTGCTCATCCCCCACAAGATCAACGGTGCGAACGGTTTTGCAAAGCAGCGCACCCAGCGCAAACGCTGGCGCAAGTCGGCTTGGTAATCCGTAAAGCTGTGCTGTTGGAATTGCAGGATTTCCTGCGCCTCGGTGGTATCCATCCAGCTGGTGTAATAGCGATTCGTACCGAGCATCTCGCGCGGCAAGTTAATTCCCATGGCGTTGAGTGCCGCGCTGAGAAATTGATGCTGTGTAACACGGCAATCTTCCCCGCCGCCGAGCAGCAACACCTTGCCCTGCGCGCGTGGGTTGTTGATGGCATTCACCATCGCCACGGCGACATCGCTAGGGTGAACATAGTGCAGTGGATTATCTGGCGATACCGCGAACAGCTTGCGCATCATGGAACGATCGGCACCCAGTGTGCGTGAATCCACCGACACCCCCACACGCAGTACGCTCCACGGAATGCTGCTCGCCGCCAACACCTGTTCTACTTCAACTTTGTGGTGAGTGTAGTTGTCGCTAGCCGCAACAGAATCTTCGACGCGCATCAAACGCGTAGCCGGCTCGGGATAACCGAAAACAGTGACCGACGAGGGATAGATCAGCAGTGGTTTCTTCACGCGGCTTTCAATATCAGCGATTAAACGCAGCGTGGCTTTGACATTGATGTCATGTGCCAGCTCAGGTGCGCTATCCGTCACCGGCGGCAGTACAGCCGCCAAGTGAATCACAGCCACGCAGCCCTGCAGCAGTGGTTTGAAATCCAAGGTGCGCAAATCGCCCCAAGCCACCTCATCGCAAAGGGCTGTCATTTTTGCTGCCACTTGGCGGTTGCGCGGGTTGTCGAGATCCATGGCTAGCACGCGATAGTCGCGCTGCTTGAGCTCTGCCACCACCATCTGCCCCAAATTGCCGAAAGCACCCGTTACTAACACTGTGCGCGATTGCGTCATCTCTCTTTCACTGCCTGAATTTTATTTGTGTCGAAGGATGCGTGACTTCGCCATGCTTTGCAAGATTTTAGGGGACGGGCTTATCATGAGCCACCCTCAACACTGCCAACGCCAAGGTGTGCTATGGAAGATGATCTCTCTATTACACTCACGCGTTTGCGCGAAGAACACCGTCAGCTCGATGGCGAAATTACACAGCTGCAAGAGAATATTTATTGCGACCAGCTACTGTTGCAGCGCATGAAAAAACGCAAATTGTGTTTGAAAGATTCCATCGCGCGCATTGAAAGCCGGCTTATTCCTGACCTTGACGCCTAAGCCATAGGGACGGAGTAAATCTTGTAGCAATCGTGCTGTTTTTTTGCCTCGTACATCGCGTGATCCGCTAACACACGCAATGTGTTTTCATCACGCGTATGCAGCGGATACATCGCCACGCCCACACTAGCAGTAACACGCATACCCGCCGGTAGAATGTCGTAAGGCTTTCCTATCTCATCAACAATACGCTGCGCCACAATATCAATCCCTGGTGGCGCTGCAACATTTTCTAAAATCACTGCAAACTCATCGCCGCCGATCCGTGCAATCGTATCGGCTTTGCGCAATAAATTGGTCAGTCGATCACCGATTGCACGCAAAATGTTATCGCCCATATCGTGACCCAGCTGATCGTTAACCGGCTTAAAACCATCTAAATCCAATATCACCAAGCCAACAATATTTTTGTTGCGATCACTACTCGCCAATGCGCGCGTCAATTGGCTATCGAACATTAATCGATTAGCTAGGCCTGTCAGCGAATCATGTGCTGCTAAAAAAGCGTAGCGGTCACGCTCGGCATCGCGCTCTTGCTTTAAACGACGCGTAATGGATTCAAACACCAGCATCAATAAAATAATGGCAAAATAATTCACACCCCAATGCATTAAATGGTGCATCAAAGGCTGTGACATATCCAGCATTTGAGGGAACTTAAAAATCCAACGATCAATAGCAACCATTGCAATATGTGTCGCCATGACAACGAATGACCAGATCAAACCACTGTATTTACTCCCCAGCGTAAACGCCAAAATAACAGGGATAACCATGATAGGCGTAGCGGGTGATGCCAATGGGCCACCCGAGGTTGCAACACCCATCACCACACCGGCATAGGTACAAAAAACCGTAATTTCTGCGCAGCGACGATACTTTTCACCGTGGCGTAGCCAATACAACACCATGCTATAGCCCATGATCATCATCGTCATAAACGACAGCGACACGAACACATTATCAGGAGATAGTGGTGCTAAAAATAACGCATAAATACTTGTCACTACCAGCAAAAAGATATACATCGACGCAATACCCGCAAGGATGCGCGCTTTGTATAGCGTTTCATGGTTATTCAGATAAGTAGGGCTAATTAACTTATCAAATACGCCGGCAAACCCTCTGCCACTCGACATAAAAAATTCCTTGTAACCGACAACTACAAATAGCGACTAGTTTTTGTCATCAAACGAGACACCAATGTCATGCCTTTTTTTACGGGCGATGGAAACTGTGTGCCGCCTGCCGCCAAAGCAGCATGACTGTGTTGCGCTTCATCTTCCAACATAGCTTCAACAATGGCGCGACTTTTTTCATCCAACGGCGGCAATGTTTGCAAATGCTCTTCTAAGTGTTCACACACTTGATCTTCAATCGCTGACACAAAACCTAAACTCACTTTGTCGCTCACCAAACCAGCCGCAGCGCCCAAGCCGAATGACATGGCATACCACAGCGGATTCAACACAGAGAGATGGCCACCCAGTTGTCGCACGCGTTCTTCACACCATGCGAGATGATCAATTTCTTCGTCGGCAGCACGCTCCATTTCTGCGCGCACACTGGGTAATTTTGCTGTGAGTGCTTGGCCTTGATACAGCGCTTGTGCACACACTTCGCCTGTGTGGTTGACGCGCATCAATCCAATCGATAACGCTTTCTCATCTTTCGTCAATGAACATTCAGCCGCTTGCAGCGCGGGGGAAGCGCGCAATGCGGGGCGCGTGTCGCTAGTTAAAGTACGCAGTGCGCGGTCCGCTGAGACTAACAGATGATCCAAACCAGAGAGCTGGCGCTCCGTCGTATGCTGTGACATGGGCATGGGATGTATTCCGTTGCGTGTTTGCATCCAAGTTTAGGCTTTTTTACAAAAGAAAATCAGTGCGCGCGTATAATTCGCGCCCCTTTCGCCCTGCTCAGGGCGCGCACCTAGGTTTTCTATGTCCAATACCGCCATACAAAAAGGCTACATCTACGGCTTTATTACGGTATCGCTATGGGCTGGCTTTGTGTTGTTGTCGCGCATAGCGCAGAGCAGCGGGCTAAACAGCTTCGACTTAACAGCACTGCGCTTTGGCCCCGCTTCACTGCTGCTACTGCCCGCTTGGTTGTTTTGGCAGCGCGTACCTATTTTTACAGTGCAGACATTGGTGCTCACTGCTGTTGGCGGTGTTGGCTATGCGCTCTGCGCCTACTCAGCTTTTCGTTTTGCACCGGCATCACACGGCGCAGTGCTGCTCTCTGGCACGCTGCCTTTTTTCGTCACGCTCGTGGCATGGTTCATTCTGGGTGAAAAGCCGAGTATCCAACGCATGGTGGCGCTCTGCGTCATCGGCGGTGGCGTGTTATGTTTAGCCATTTATAGCTTGGGCAATTTGCGACAAAGCTGGCCCGGCGATTTGTTACTGCTCGTCTCTTCTTGTTTGTGGGCGATTTACAGCGTACTGGCAAAACGCTGGGGCAAAACACCCAAAGACATCACCATCGGTGTCGGTTTGTTATCCGCTTTAATTTATTTACCCTGCTATTGGTTCCTTTTACCCAAAGGGATACACGCCGCATCGTGGAACGCAATTCTGGTGCAAGCTTTCTTTCAGGGCGTACTGGTAGTTGTAGTGGCTATGCTTACTTTTATGAAAGCCATGGAACAACTCGGTCCTACGCGCTTAGGCGCCGTGATGGCGACTGTCCCCGCTTTTGCCGGTATCGGCGCTGTTGCATTGCTCGGCGAACCCTTTTCTTGGTTGTTAGTGCTGGGCTTATTGCTGACCTGTGGCGGTGCGTGGTTGGGATCCAGAAGCTAAGTCAAAAAATCTCTGTATTTACCGCAGTTTCCAACTATTTCTGAAAATTAGTTACCCAATTCCAATTTTATTTTTGATGATGCGTTCGGTAGTAATTGACGCAGTAATCAGAAAGAGGATTGTCGAATGAAAGCCATTATCCCCGCATTATTTTTTGCCACACTGGCAGCGCCTTCCGGTATTGTTCTTGCCACACTGTTAGCGGTACTGGTCTTTTGGGTGGCACATGAGTCTGCAAAAGACGCGCAGCTCACCTGCTAATACAGTAGCAATCCGCACACATAAAAAAAGCGGGTATTTCTACCCGCTTTTTTTGTTGCTGCAAGAGCAGCTTCACAACATCAACCATTAAAAACTTGCGCTACTACGCAATGCTTCAATGCGTTTTTCTAACGGCGGGTGGCTCATAAACAACTCACCTAAAGTTTTGCTTTTACCGTTAATACCAAAGGCGACTAACTGGCCGTCCAATGTACTCTCATGCGAAGCCTTCAAGCGCTCTAATGCAGCAATCATCTTTTCTTTGCCGGCCAAGCTAGCACCGCCAGCATCAGCACGGTATTCGCGCTGACGCGAGAACCACGCCACAATCGTACTCGCCACGATGCCAAACACCATCTCTAAAACAAACACAGTGATCATGTAGGCAAAGGCGCCACGATCGCGATCGCCAATCAATCCCGCCACGACGCGCGCTAAGAAAATAACAAAAGTGTTCACCACGCCTTGTACTAAGGTCAGTGTCACCATGTCGCCGTTGGCAATGTGCGTGACTTCATGCGCCAACACGGCCTCTGCTTCGTCGCGGCTCATGTTGTACAACAGGCCGCTAGAAACGGCTACCAGTGCGCTATCACGCTTCATGCCTGTGGCAAACGCGTTGATATCGGGCGAGTCATAGATCGCCACATCCGGCATGCCGATACCCGCCGCCTGCGCTTGGCGTTTCACCGTATTCACCAGCCAAGTTTCCACCTCTGTGCGCGGCTGCTCAATCACTTGTGCGCCTGTGGTACGCAATGCCATCCACTTGGATATCATCAAGGAAATAAAAGAGCCGCCCATACCAAAAACAAATGCCAGCAGCAGCAAGCCACCCATGCTGTTGCGCGATAAACCCAGATACGACTGCAACACGCTCAGCACGATGCCGAGCACCAGCATGATGGCCAAGTTGGTTGCCAAAAATAAAACAATACGCTTCATGAAAACCTCGTGATGGTTGATTCACCCAAGATGGGTGCTGTGGGCAGCATTACAAGCCACCCGCTTCAGCTAAGACAATAGGAAAATCGAGAGTTCCCTATTTAGCTATTTTTTGGTGGGTCAACGACGACGAACAACGCCGCTATTTTTCTTATCGTCGTCCGTCTGCTCCAAGCTGAGACCGCCGAGACCGCTGAAGCCGCCGCTGCCTGAATTTTCTTGCGCCAACTTGATCATCAAACGCAAATCGTTAGGCGAGTCAGCATGCAACAATGCGTCTTCGTAAGTAATTTCGCCCGCGTCATACAGATTGAACAACGCTTGGTCGAAAGTTTGCATACCCAATTCGCCGGACTTTTTCATCAACTCTTTCAAGCCGTGCACTTCACCTTTGCGAATCATGTCGGAAGCCAACGGCGTGTTCAGCATAACTTCGATAACTGCACGACGACCATTGCCGTCCGGCGTTGGCACCAATTGCTGTGCAACAATTGCTTTTAAGTTCAACGACAAATCCATCCACAACTGCGAGTGACGATCAGCAGGGAAAAAGTGAATGATGCGATCGAGTGCTTGGTTGGCATTGTTAGCGTGCAACGTGCAGAGGCACAAGTGGCCGGTTTCCGCAAACGCAATCGCGTGATCCATGGTTTCGCGTGTACGCACCTCGCCGATCAAAATTACATCGGGCGCTTGTCGCAAAGTGTTTTTTAGTGCCACTTCAAATGAATCGGTATCAATACCCACTTCGCGCTGCGTCACAATGCAGCCTTGGTGTTGGTGAATAAATTCAATCGGATCTTCCACCGTGATGATGTGACCTTTGGAGTTGCGATTACGGTGACCGATCATCGCCGCCAAAGAAGTGGATTTACCCGTGCCGGTCGCGCCTACGAAAATAATCAAACCACGCTTGGTCATGGACAATTCTTTGATGACTTCCGGTAATTGCAAATCATCAATTTGCGGAATTTTAGTTTCGATACGACGCAACACCGCACCGGCTAAATTGCGCTGATAAAACGCATTGGCACGAAAACGACCGATACCGCGCGCCGACACCGCAAAGTTCAACTCTAAATTCTGCGCAAATTCCTCACGCTGCTTTTCATTCATCAAACCTAGCACCACTTCACGCGTCAACTCTGGCGTGAGCGGTGTATTCGTCACAGGAACCACTTTACCGTTCAGCTTGATAGACGGCGGCACACCTGCCGTTAAAAAAAGATCGGATGCGCCTTTTTCTACCATCAATGACAATAATTTACTGATATCCATAAAGTGACTCGCTGCAATAAAACAGTGGTTGAAAAGTTTTTTAGAAGTTTTCAGGTGTTTTTGCTTTCTCTCTTGCCGCGTCGCGCGAGATCAAACCTTTAGCAACCAAGTTGGTTAAGCATTGGTCCAGTGTCTGCATACCCAACGCGCCACCGGTTTGAATCGCAGAATACATTTGTGCAATTTTGTCTTCGCGAATCAAGTTACGAATTGCCGCTGTGCCGCGCATAATTTCGTGCGCCGCGACACGACCGCCGCCATTTTTCTTCAACAGCGTTTGCGAAATTACACCTTGTAACGATTCCGACAACATTGAACGCACCATGGATTTTTCTTCCGCAGGGAATACATCCACCACACGGTCAATGGTTTTAGCAGCAGATGTGGTGTGCAGTGTGCCGAACACCAAGTGTCCTGTTTCTGCAGCGGTTAACGCCAAACGAATGGTTTCCAAGTCACGCATCTCACCAACGAGGATGATGTCTGGATCTTCCCGCAACGCAGAACGCAAGGCCTCCGCAAAGCCTAAAGTGTCGCGATGCACTTCCCGCTGGTTCACCAAACATTTTTTACTTTGGTGTACGAATTCGATCGGATCTTCGATCGTCAAAATGTGTTCGTATTTGTTGTCGTTGATGTAATCAATCATCGCCGCCAGCGTGGTTGATTTACCGGAACCCGTTGGCCCTGTTACCAAAATCAATCCGCGCGGAATGTGACACAACTCTTTGAACACTTGCCCCATACCCAATTCTTCCATCGTCAATACTTTGGAAGGAATGGTTCTGAATACCGCACCCGCACCGCGATTTTGGTTGAAGGCGTTAACACGGAAACGCGCAACCCCTGGCACTTCAAACGAGAAATCGGTTTCCCAAAACTCTTCGTAATCTTTACGCTGTTTATCGTTCATGATGTCGTAAATCAGCGCGTGCACTTGCTTGTGTTCCAGTGCGGGCAGGTTGATACGACGCACATCGCCGTCCACACGAATCATGGGCGGCAACCCAGCCGACAAGTGAAGATCCGACGCACCTTGTTTTGCGCTGAAAGCCAGCAGTTCAGTAATATCCATAATGAAAACAACCTTTGATGATGTTTAATTCACTGACCACCGACACACCGCTGCATCCATGACCACACTCCTCGCCAATATAGCCAAGGTACGCGACCGTATACAACACGCAACCGAACATTGCGGGCGCGATGTGAAAGACATCACATTGTTGGCGGTGAGCAAAACGCGCCCAGCTACGGCAATAGAAGAAGCGCACCATGCTGGATTGCTACACTTTGGCGAAAACTATGCGCAGGAAGCTGAGGCAAAAGTGGCGACCCTGCAACATCTACCGCTGGTCTGGCATTTCATCGGCCCGCTGCAATCCAACAAAACGCGCTTGGTGGCGGAACGGTTTCACTGGCTGCACAGCCTCGACCGCTTGAAAATTGCCGAACGGCTGCAAGCACAGCGCCCTGTGCATTTGCCACCACTGAATGTGTGCATAGAAGTGAACATAGATGATGAAGCCAGCAAATCCGGTCTGCACCCTGGGCAGCTAGACGATTTCGTTCGCGCCCTGCTTTCTCTGGATCGCCTCGCTGTGCGCGGTTTGATGGTCATTCCCGCCGCAAATCAAACAGCAGCAACCACCCACGCTAGTTTCGAGCGCACCTCCGCGTGCCTGCATCAACTGCAACAGCAGTTCCCGCAACTGCCACTGGATACGCTGTCGATGGGGATGTCAGCCGATCTTGAACTTGCCATTGCCGCTGGCAGCACCCTAGTGCGCGTGGGAACCGATATTTTCGGTGCGCGTCTATAATGCCGCGCTCTTTGGGAGGCACAGCATGAATCACCCCACGATAGGTTTTATCGGCGCAGGCAATATGGCAGCCAGTTTGATCGGCGGTCTAATCGCGCGCGGCTACGCACCCGCACAGCTCTGCGCATCCGACCCCAATGCCGACGCACTGCAAGCACTGGCGCAGCAACTCGGCATCCGCGCTTGCCTCAACAACGCAGAAGTCGCACAAACTGCTGATGTGTTAGTGCTGGCGGTCAAACCACAAGTGATGAAAGCCGTGCTGACCGAACTTGCGCCCGCCGTACCCGCGCACAGCCTCATTCTTTCCATCGCCGCCGGCATCAGCATGGCGAGCATCGAGCAATGGCTAGGCGGTCAGCCTGCTGTGGTGCGCTGCATGCCCAACACGCCTGCGCTGGTACAACAAGGCGCGAGCGGTTTGATTGCCAATGCGCGCGTCAGCCAAGCGCAGCGCGAACAAGCGGAAGCAATTTTGAAAGCGGTCGGCACTGCGCTGTGGTTGGAAAACGAGGCGCAAATTGACGCAGTGACAGCAGTCTCTGGCAGCGGTCCCGCTTACTTTTTTCTGTTGATGGAATCGATGATCGCCGCTGGCGAAAAACTAGGGCTCAGCACAGAAACCGCGCGCGCGCTCACGCTGCAAACCGCACTCGGCGCCGCGCAAATGGCGAACACGAGCGAGTTTGATCCCGCTGAATTGCGTCGCCGTGTCACTTCACCCAACGGCACAACAGAAAAAGCGATTGCACATTTCGAACAAAAACATTTGCGCGACATTGTTGATGGCGCATTGCAAGCCGCCAGCTCGCGTTCACAAGAATTATCACAACAACTCGCTTAATTTTTTATCGGATTCCATAACACATGAACGCATTGTCACAAATTGGCATACTCACGATACAAACGATAGGTGGCCTCTATCTCTTGATAGTGGTTTTGCGTTTTTTATTGCAGCTTTCACGCGCCGATTTTTACAACCCAATCTCACAAGCCATCGCCAAAGCCACCGCACCCGTTTTGACGCCGCTGCGTCGCATCATCCCCGGTTTATTCGGTTTGGATATGGCATGCCTTGCACTGGCAATCGCGGTGCAATATGTCACGATTACACTGAGCTGTTTACTGGTCAGTATTTTTAACCCAATGGTTGTGCTGCTGTGGAGTTTGATCGGCATCGCCTCGATGGTGGTTTACATTTATTTATTCGCCATGATTGTGATGATCATCCTCAGTTGGGTTGCACCTTTCACACGCCATCCCGCCGCAATTTTGTGCGTGCAAATTGTTCGCCCACTGTGCGCGCCGATACAAAAATTTATTCCCTCGTTAGGTGGTTTGGATATTTCACCCATTTTCGTTTTTCTATTATTGAATGCCGCGCGCGTGTTGATTAACAGCGCAGCAGCAGCCACAGGCTTAACCGGCGGCGCCAGCATGCTAGTGCCGGGAATGTTTTAAGAAATTATTTTGAAAAACTGCTATGACACTCGCTATTTTTGATCTCGACAACACCCTACTCAACGGCGACTCCGATCACGCTTGGGGTGAATTTATTGCTGATCTTGGCGTGGTAGACGCTAAAACCTATCGCGCAAAAAACGATGCGTTTTATGACGATTACTGTCGCGGCGAATTGGACATTTTCGCCTACCAACGATTTGTGCTGTCGCCACTTGCCAATCGCCCTATGCAAGAACTCGCGCAATGGCATGCGCAGTTTATGCGTAAAAAAATTGCCGGCATGATTTTACCCAAAGCCGAAGCTTTGATTGCGCAGCATCGCGCACAAGGCCACACCCTGATGATCATCACCGCGACCAACGCATTCATCACCGCACCCATTGCCAAACGCTTGGGCATTGAACTGTTAATCGCCACCGAACCCGAACTGCGCGATGGTTTTTACACCGGTGACATCACCGGCACACCCTGCTACCGCGAAGGGAAAGTCGAGCGGCTCAACACTTGGCTAAAAAATAATAACGAAAATCTGCATGGCAGTTTTTTCTACAGCGACTCGCACAACGATTTGCCGCTGTTGCAAAAAGTGGACAATCCGGTAGCGGTGGATCCCGATGAAAAACTCAAAGCGTTTGCCGAAGAAAATGGTTGGCCGGTGATGAGTTTGCGATGAAACGACTCGTCCCCACTCGTGCGGGGAACATGTGTTCCACTGGAGCCTGAGCGACATGCAAGACTTAGGCTTGGCAGAATTGATGCAGTGGCGTGAGAGGGCGAGTGAGCGTAGCGAAGCCGCGCATTGAGAGGTATGATCGTGACAGCAGCGCAAAAAACGGAGGCGCGAAATGCTGGCAACAATTATGCAATGGTTCTGGTGGGCGATAGCCGGTATTTTCGTGTTCGTCGTGTTGTATGGCGCATGGTCAACAATTATGCTGATGTTTTACGATCCAAACAGCCGAGAGGCACGGGCGCAACTGGCAGAACACCAAAAACTTGTGAAAGAAACAGAAGATTTTTTGGCAAAGTCAAAACAAAACAATTAACTTTTTATATTGGAGGGCGCAATATCCTCTGATATGCAGTTGCGTGTTAATCATCTTCTTAAGCAATTCAGGGGCGAAAAATGGCCTCTGAGTTGTAATTGCATGTATTGCTCGAGCTTAGAGATAAAATTGGGTTCATCCTAAGAATGGTGCAGCGAATATCTACAACAGTAGAAATTTATATGCGGTCTTAGACATACGCACGGACGATTGCCATTCTTGCCTAAACCTAAAATCTACAACAGTAGAAATTTATATGCGGTCTTAGACCTGAGCGCGTTATGCACTGACCTTCCATCTACAACAGTAGAAATTTATATGCGGTCTTAGACCTCGCGCAAGGACGCGCAACTACCAAAATCTACAACAGTAGAAATTTATATGCGGTCTTAGACTTATCGTCACGCGCGAAGGTGAGAAATATCTACAACAGTAGAAATTTATATGCGGTCTTAGACACATACAGAAGCCTAGGGTGCTGGATATCTACAACAGTAGAAATTTATATGCGGTCTTAGACGCTTGTTATGCACCTACACACTATGGAATCTACAACAGTAGAAATTTATATGCGGTCTTAGACTGCACAAGCAGTTTGTTCGTGTCGAAATCTACAACAGTAGAAATTTATATGCGGTCTTAGACAGCGGGCGCGCTAGAAACGATCTGCTATCTACAACAGTAGAAATTTATATGCGGTCTTAGACAGACAGCACAACAACAACCTACGTTATATCTACAACAGTAGAAATTTATATGCGGTCTTGACAAATTGCAAAGCGTGACGCGATGGCTATCTACAACAGTAGAAATTTATATGCGGTCTTAGACACCTCCTTCATCCTGATCCACGATGCATCTACAACAGTAGAAATTTATATGCGGTCTTAGACATATGCGACAAAGTTATCTAGCTACAATCTACAACAGTAGAAATTATATGCGGTCTTAGAAGCGCATCTAAATCAAGTCATCATCATCTACAACAGTAGAAATTTATATGCGGTCTTAGACGTGAAACCGAATCGGTAGAGTGGGTAGAATCTACAACAGTAGAAATTTATATGCGGTCTTAGACACAGCACAACAACAACCTACAGTTACATCTACAACAGTAGAAATTTATATGCGGTCTTAGACCTATCCTCGCAATGGCTTGCATTCCGATCTACAACAGTAGAAATTTATATGCGGTCTTAGACAGCTGATTATCTCGCGTCGACTTTACCATATCTACAACAGTAGAAATTTATATGCGGTCTTAGACCTACCTGCATCCAGCAACGCGCCAGTATCTACAACAGTAGAAATTTATATGCGGTCTTAGACGTTTATAACGCTGGGTCGCTTGCAGACATATCTACAACAGTAGAAATTTATATGCGGTCTTAGACACTTTAGCTGAAAGGCAAGGGTATGAATTAATCTACAACAGTAGAAATTTATATGCGGTCTTAGACGTCACTGATGATCGGGAGCAAGCCGCTAATCTACAACAGTAGAAATTTATATGCGGTCTTAGACACGAAGGAAGAATGTTATGCGGCACTAATCTACAACAGTAGAAATTTATATGCGGTCTTAGACAGATAGCACAGTGAAAATGACAAATTATCAATGAGTTACATGACAAAGCCATCATATTTCCTTGTTAAATAACTCTCTCAAGTGATTTTCTTCACATTAAGACCGAGGTTTGCAGGCTGAGCTGAACCTGATGGGAATTATATCAAATGATGATTAAACTTTCATCATCATTCTTCCCGTAACCATATTTGGTAATGGTGCAATTTTTACTCATATTGAAGATTAACACACTATCTGTTTCTTCAAAAAACCTCTCAAAAATCAGATTGTATTTCTGATTCTATAAGGCTAAGAATACGCTTGCTGTTTTTAATTTCAAAAATTGAGTATTGAAGTCTATAGCCAAATTTTGAAAGAAATTTAGCAAAGCGCGTACGAATTTTGTCATTACTTATATCATAAGAAACAATCAACATTTATCTACCGCCCATTCTGAATACAGGATACTGCTCAATAGGCTTATCTTGCATAAACGCGCGATAGTAAGATTGTACATAAAGAAATATCTCTTGCTTGTGCTCAAGTAATGCTTTCAACAAGAAAGCAATATAAGGCTGTGCCTGTTTGCCAAAAATTCGATATTGGCCATTGATGAATTGAAAATCTTTCGAGTGAACCTGTCCCAAGTTATAGGCTTTGCGTACTTGCAAATCTATCAATGGTCTGAAAGGCTCCACCAGATCACATACTAATGATTTACGCTGATAAAACTCTTGGTGATAAACCCCGCGATAAAGATCAAACCCATACAGACCCAATAGCGACTCGATCAAGTGAAAAAGTTGGGTGTAGCCAATATCCAGTAGTAGATTGGTAATATCGCGCTTGGCTCTTGGCTGCCGACCGTTCCACTCAATTTCATCAAACATCTGAGGGAAATAAACACGCGAGGCGATACCTTCCAGTCCAAGAATTTCCTGTAATCCAAGACTCTCTGTACCCAGCCTGTCCCGATACCCTCCCAGCATAGTGATAGCACTCTTTAATTCATCACTCTTGCCTCTGCGTAATTGCAGCGACTGTATTTGCTGGTCGATCTTGTTCTTGACCAAATGCCGCGCAATGTCCAGCCTTTCGTATTCATACTGTTTGCGTCTGAGTATCACATTGCCATCAGCTGTTGTTAGCCAACTGCCATAGGGGCTAAGCCCATGCGTCATCAGCACAATGCTGAAACCAAATCTTTTAGCTCGCTGTAACAAGCCGGATGTCACCGTGATATGGCCAACAATGAACAATGAGAACAGTCGATAGCAACTAGATTGGTGGATAATTTCACCATCTTCGTTTTTCACAATCACATTATCATTCTTGAAACTAACGGATTGCCCATGACTTAACAACGCCACAATAATTTTCTTTTGCTCAAAGTCAGGCGCACTCAGCATAAGGAAGCATCACATAAATTGTTATAAATGCACCGTTCGCATTTTTTGATATTTGGCGTAAATTCATTTTTTAAATTGAAGCTGCGAACCGCCAGAACAATCTTCTCAAATTTCTTTTGCCAATCTTCATCCTCTGTTGGCAGTGGCACGGTATAATTTTTATTATCATCCATACTGTAAAACTTCATACTTTTTACTTCATAGCCCATCTCCGTCAAACAGTGGTATTGGGCATATAACTGAAACACATATCCATCATAAATTGTCTTTACTTTCTTTTTCCTCTCCACCAAAGATCCTTTTTTAATATCGAAGGTATCTATCTTGCCGCCGATTCTATATTTATCGCTATACACCTCTGCGCCCTGCAAAATATGGCGCGAGGTACTATAGGTTTTTTCATCAACTGCCTTATGTGCTGCCTTTCCTTCAGTTTGATCTGTCGTCTGATAAAGTCGCTGCTCCACTTTGCCATACAGTTGATGGAAGTAGATGGAGCGCGGACAAAACACAAAGTCATTTAGATAGGAGATGGGTAAATAGATCTCCATAAATTACTCAAATATCACTCGCTCTCTGCACAAACTGAAACCAGTCATTGGTTTTCATCAGCAAATCTAATTTACTTCCCCCGTCCCACTCTTGAATTTTCTCCAAATACCATAAACCCTTGCAGGCAATATGGTACGCGCCGTTGGCATCGGCATCTTTAGGCTGCATTGCTGTCGCTTTTCTGCTATCAAAAAAATTACCGTCAGCATCAGCAATAGGTGACAACACAAAATCATCATCCGTTCCTGTTTTGCTATGGCGCAAAGATAGCGTTAATTTAAGCAGCCAACTCAATGTGCTGTAAAAATTCTTATCATCAGCTTTGCAAATATCATCCTTGATGTTATCTCCAACATCCCACTTGATGGACGCAGAATCAAAAAGTTTTTTGAGTCCCTCTGTAACATTGACACTCTTTGTTTCCCACTTCCCATGATTGTTCTTCTGGTTTGCATAGCGCACATCGCCATAGGTGCACGCCGTCCAAGCTGTGCGGCATCCCGTAAAATCCACCCGAGCAGGGAAATTTTTGTAGTCGAAGTAAAACTCAAAATAATCCTTCGTCTTGTTATATGAAATAGAATTAAATCTGCCAAAGAAATCTTTGGATTTTTCTTGGCTTTCGTAACGAGTATCCAACAAATTTACAAAGCCTGTCATTGGATCAATTTTTGATGTGTAAGCGGCAGGCACATAAAACAAAATACCTGTTTGCTTGCCAAGTTTTTCAAAACTCTCAAAAGGCGCAGTCAACTGATATGCGTTGGCGTAATGACCTGGTTCGCCGTGTTTTCTATCTTTCAACACCAAATAGTTCAGCTTTTGAATCAGCGCTCTTTCAAATTTCTGGTAGACCTGCCTTTCAACAGCAAAGCGACCGCGCTTAAAGCCAAAATTCAAGTCCTCTAAACACACAACGGCATTGTGCTCAACAATCAGCTTGGAGAGCTTGTGCACTACTTGCGACAAATATCCTTCCTTTAATTCCTTGATATTCTCAACAGTTGACCAAGATTTTCTGGCTGCATCACGCTGTTCTTCCTTTTCTTTCAGCTTTTTCTGGTAATCAACGGTATAACCTTGATCTGTTTCGATATCATTCAAGGAACCCTGCTTGATAATTTCGCCTTTCTGGTTGATAACCGTGTAATAAAGCAAATGCCTTTCACCACGGTCTATGCCGATGATGTGGATATCTTTTTCTGATTTTATGGCTTTGTTTATTTTGTCATTAAACCAACTAGGCGATGATGTTCCAAAGTTTAGAGTAACTGGGACATGAAAGAAAAATTTATCTTTTGTGTATCGCCTATCTTTTATCAGATCATATTCAAATAGACTTTCTTTCTTCTGATTATTGGCATTTTTATTTGCAATATTCTCTCCTGATCTATGAATAGTTCTTTCAGATTTTTGTATCGAATGTTCCCTATAGAACATTTCTGCCTCGCCATTCAACTTAATGACTGGGTTTGCCATATTTTCCTGGTCAAAAATACCTCTCCAGTACAGCGTATGGAGATTAGGGCTTCCACTACTATGCTCAGAAAAATCTTTGTTATAAATCTGAAATATGGCAATTTTCCCTGTTCTCACACAATCATCAAGATAACTCTTAGGCACCTTAGAGAACCATGTTTTATAGCCGCACCTTTCAACCTCTTTATAAAACTCACTAATATCCCTGTAGTCGCTCGTTTTTGAGAATTTGAAATCAAACACTTCATAGCCATATTTATCACCATCATTTACTTTATATGATGGCAGTTTTTCCTTGAAAAAATCGATCAACTTATGACATCTACGAATATCAAATGACACTTCACTTTTCTTGAAACTTCCAGACTTATATATTTCTATGATTTCAAGCGATGGCTTAAACCTTTCAATGCCTTTTTTTGAAAAAAACAGCTTTGGCAGCATTTTATTTGCGCCTGACAAGAGCTTGTAGTTCAATTTTTCAAAAAACTCACCCGTAAAATCCTCATCAAACTCAAAAGATAAGTCTCGCCCATCCTTACAAACAACAGCCAAATAATAATTACTGCCACCCTTAAGAAGGAATGCCTTATTATCTATTTCTTTATTTAGATCCCAACCATCCATAAAGGTTGGAGCATCAAAGTTTATTTTTATCTTATCCGTAGAAAACGGTTTTTTAGTCAGATAATTTCTTGTTTGGTTATATAAATCAACCAGTTCAATAGAATATTTTTCATACACCTCGATGAATTCACCATAAAAATCACTATCAATATCAAAAATCTCGATTGGTTTTTTGTTATTCACCAGATGCAGCGGCTTGGCAACATGCAAGATAACCATCATTGCATCAAGCAATGCGTGGATTTTTTGAATCTGTTGATACCCCTCTCCGCCGAAATCGCCTTCGTTTTTCGGCATATTCCTCTGCTTGCTTAAGGCATCTAGCGCAAACAAGGATTTAGCGGTCTCCAAGTGCGTATTGAAAGTTGTGCCGCTCTCATCTTTTTCTTCAATTGCTTTCTTGATAGCTGACACAAAATACATGGATATCGGCTTTTGCTTGTCTACTCCATTCAGTGGAGTATCTTCTTCCAGCCCAGACAAATAACTTGAAACCGCCTGATCCAACTCTGCAAGGCTATACACATCTTGATCCAGATAATCATCGCGCTGTTTTTGTAGTTTACTGGTGATCTTCACACTCGGCGCGCTTGGCACATAAACTGACTCGGCATGTTGAGTCAGTGCCGCTTTGATCAAACCATGACTCTTAAACACCCTGCTTGAAATATCTGAAAGGCTGGCATTTTTTGTATAAACTCTAGGCAAATCAGCATTCGCTATCTTTTCAAGCACAACACCCAGTTTTTTGATAATTCCATCATCACTACATGCTGAATCAACAAAAGTTGACAACGCATTCAACAGTTCTTTGTCATCCTTAAATCCCTCTAAAGAAAATGACCGAGTTTCACGGTCACTCAATATCTGCTTATACAGTGGCAGCATACGCGGAATCTGATTTGATTTAAGCTCGTTCTGCTGGCGATACAAATTAATCTGTTCGTTCAGCCCCTGTACTTTTATTCCCTCCTTTTCAGAAATTCCACCAATCAACTCTTGATACGCATCAATTCCGGATTGGGTAAACAAGCTCATAAAAAAAGACGGCTTAAATACTTCCGAAACATCCCGAATACCGAGCTTTAAAAGAATTGAGTCATCTACTGAAAATCTAAGAGACTGATATTTTTCACTAATTTCACCAAATACCATGCAGTTAGAAAAATGTTTAGACAGGTTTTCATTCATCAATCTGTATGAAATTGCTGTACTCTGATCCTCAGCTGAGTACATATTTTTTCTATTTTCATAGAACCCCTTAAAATATGTTGTAAACCGCGAAAATGAACCTATGGCATCAAGTTGCTCCTGCTTTATTTTTTCATCGACTACAGTTTGCTCAACAAACTTCGGCAGCCTTTGAGTAATCATCTCTTTTTCAAAAAGCTCATTGCTATCAACAAAGCATCTAACCAAACATTTTCGTAAGCCCGTCTGGATATCTATCCATTCTTTTTTGGATTTTTTATCTTTAGAATCAGCACGGACTGCCTTATATGCCTCATAAGCTTTATTTAGTTTATCGTCGTCAACATATAGCTCGCCTTTTTCATTACACGGATTACCAAGGCAGTCATCAATATACTTTTTATGGTATTTATCCATAACATCCTTGACGATTTTGTAATCCTCAGCCCGCTTCTGATCTCTATCCACTACATCTCGTAAATAGGTAGATTTGAAACCCTCAAGGTAATCCGCCGTTTCACCGACTGGCTTTAACTCAAAGCGCAGTGTTTTTGATAGTGAGTATTGGCGGGTAAATTGATTTAGCATATTTATATCTCCGTTTATACAAATCTTTGAGCAGTCTACGGCAATAAAAGCTCACCAGATGAGCCTAATAGCCCTGATCTACCTTGGCGGCAGATAATTGCCTTTGCTGATAACTTTTCTTCCTGTTTTATCCTCAAGCTCTTGGCGAGCATTGCGCGCAACACCACCGCCGGCTTTTGCTGCCTGCGTGTTGTCTTGCAGGCCTTCGGCTTGCGTGCTTTCTGCAATTTGTCGGGTAGATAGCTCGGCCAATGCTGTAAAAATCAATTCTGCTTCACTCATGTGATCGCGCAAATTTTGATCTTTCAACCCCTTCATCTGCTTGTGCGCTTTTACTCCAACACCAGCCCATTCCTGATGGATGATGTTGGTCAGGATGGCAAACTCTTCGCCTGGCTTAATGCCGTGCTCTGCCCAGTAATCCGTCAACTTGTGGCGGGTTTCTTGACCCGTCATCCGCTGCTGAATCCACTTTTCACTGCGGCCATGCTTCTGCCATGTTTCACGCGCACGAGCCAGCGACAAAGCTGGATCTGCCATTTCTTGCATGCGCTCGTAGCCCACCTTGGCCAACCAGAGCTTGATGGGTTCTGCGCGAGGGCTGGGTACCGACTGCACCAACCTCAGCAGAGTCTCGGCTGTGGCCACATCGGTCTGCCGCTGCTTGCCATCTGGAGCCTCCATTTTCAACTGGTTACAATTTGTAACCAGTTCACTTCCCTCTGATTTCAAACGATTTTTTAACACTTTCCAGTAATTTCGAGCTGTCTGGTAATCCGGCTGTTGCGTCAGTACCTGCACGATGTCCACTACTGAGAACCACCAGGCCTCAGTGTCCTCGTCGTACACGCGCCGGATATCCGAGCCTTCAAACGCTGATATTTCTGTTTTCATGTTGCTTCCTCCCTGTTAGTGATGCTTCCAAATAGTGCTTTCATATAACTGGTGTGGCACTTCAAAACCCCGCCCGCAACTGCTCCATCACCGCTTTTGTCTCCGGTCTTACGCCACGCCAGAGGTAAAAACTCTCGGCGGCCTGTTCTACCAACATTCCCAAGCCGTCGGCAACTTGCGCTCCATTGCGTTCTGCCCACTGCAAAAACACGGTGAGTTGCGCGCCGTACATCATGTCGTAACAACAGGCGTTGGGGTTAAGGATGGCGGGGTCGAGATCGGGCATTTCGCCGCCCAAGCTGGCGGAAGTACCGTTGATAACAATATCGAAAGGGCGCGCGTGAATTTGTAAACTGCTAGCGCGCAATAGTTTAGCCTCTTGCGCGGATTTTTCTGCGGTGAAATCTTTTACCAACTCTTCTGCTTTTGCCAGTGTGCGATTGACGATGACGATGCGCGAAGGTTGTTCTGCCAACAATGGCGCGATTACACCACGCACTGCGCCGCCCGCGCCGAGCAATAACACGCGTTTGTTGCGTATCGTCCAACCAAGATTTTGTGTGATGTCGCGCAGCAGTCCTGCACCATCGGTGTTGTCGCCAAAAATAGTTCCATCCGGCATTTTTTTCAGCGTATTGACTGCACCCGCTGCCTGCGCGCGCTCACTCAAAGTATCCGCCAATTCATACGCTTCTAATTTAAACGGCACGGTGATATTGAGGCCGCTACCGCCTTCCGCAAAAAACTGTTTGGCAGTGGCGACAAACTGATTCGTTTCCACCAATTGACGATCGTACGCGATATCTTGCTGCGTCTGTTGCGCAAACGCCGCATGAATAAAAGGCGATTTACTGTGTGCGATAGGATTGCCAAATACCGCGTAACGATCAGTCATTATTTTTCCTTTTTTACACCCAGTCGCGACGCACGATGTAATCGCTATAGAGCTTGGCTTCTGGCGATCCCGCTTCCGGCTGCCAGTTGTAATGCCAGCTAACCAGCGGCGGCAGCGACATCAAAATGGATTCAGTGCGACCTCCGGTTTGCAAGCCGAACAGCGTGCCGCGATCGTACACCAAGTTGTATTCCACATAACGGCCGCGACGATACAACTGAAAATCGCGCTCGCGTTCGCCGTACGCCATGTTTTTGCAGCGCGCGACGATTGGGCGATAAGCTTCGATGTAACTGTCGCCCACGGCGCGCAAAAAGGCGAAGGATTTTTCAAAGCCCCATGCATTCAAATCATCAAAAAATAAACCACCCACGCCGCGCTGCTCGTTGCGATGTTTGAGGAAGAAATATTCATCGCACCAGCGTTTGTAATCCGCGTAAACATTATCGCCAAACGGTTCGCACGCCGCTTTTGCGGTGCGATGCCAATGCACGCAATCTTCATCAAAACCGTAATAGGGCGTGAGGTCATAACCGCCGCCAAACCACCACACATCGGGCTCACCGTCTTTGCGCGCAATAAAGAAACGCACATTAGCGTGCGATGTTGGCACGAGTGGATTTTTAGGATGAATCACCAGCGACACACCCATCGCTTCAAACGCGCGACCTGCTAATTCAGGGCGATGCGCGGTAGCAGAAGCAGGCATAGAATCGCCTTGCACATGCGAAAAATTGACGCCGCCTTTTTCAAACACTGCGCCATCGGTAATCACGCGTGTGATGCCGCCACCGCCACCACCTTCACGCTGCCACGCATCTTCGACAAAATGCGCATGACCATCTTCCTGCTCCAAGCCTGCACAAATACGATTTTGCACATCGAGCAAATAATTTTTTACCGCAGCTACATCAACAGTCATCTCATATTCTCCGATTCATTAAGCCATGCGGCAGATTTCGCCTGTCATCACATCGCGAATCTGCGTGGGTTTTTGCAAACCGCCGAGTGCACCAGGCAACACGGCGTTCAATGTGTCACCAAAAGCACAGCGCACATCAAACACGCTGCGCGCCGGTTTTTTTCCCGCACGGTTTGCTGATGTAGAAACCAACGCACCACCAAACTGTTTGCACAGCGCAGCAACCAAAGGATGCGCGCTAACACGCACAGCCAGCGTACCGCGACCGCCGGTAATCCAATCCGGTGCAGCGCCATTATTCGGCACTAACCAAGTATTGGGTCCGGGCCAACTCGCACGCAGTGTTGCCATTTTTTCTTCTGGCAAACCGCGCAAGTAAGGCGACAGTTGTTCTACATCGGCTGCAATAAGTATCACGCCTTTGCGCCAGTCACGTTGTTTTAGCGCAAGCAATTGCGTGACAGCCGCTTCATTGTGTGGATCACAACCCAAACCCCACACTGCTTCGGTGGGATACGCAATCACACCGCCACAGCGCAACACATGGACGGCGCGCTGCAAGTGGAAATGATTGCTGATATTTTTTTGCTCAGGCACCAAAGGCATTTTGTATCCACTCAAATTGCAGCGTAACGTTCTCTGCCGGTCGTGCGGCGACAATATCAAAGCGGCACGGTGCGTTGCGCCACTGAGGGTGCGCCAATAAAAACAATTGCGCGGTTTGCAATAGTTTACGTTGCTTACTCGCTGTGACGCTTTCTATTGGCGAACCAAAGTTATCCGTTTTGCGAAAACGCACTTCGACAAACACTAGCGTTGTGCCCTCGCGCATAATCAAATCAATTTCACCACTGCGACACTGAAAATTCTGAGTGATGGATTGCAAACCCTGCTGCTGTAAAAAAGTTTCTGCTGCGCGCTCGACCACTTCGCCTCGTGCACGCGGAGCCGCTGCACCGCGCGGCATCAAAAACGCCCATCCGCAGTGGCGGGTTGCGGCACCGGCACGCCGTCTTGCATGAGCGCCCACACCAAACTGCGTGTGACGCGGCGATCACTGTTCATACCGAGATAGCCTGTGTTGCCGCTAACGCGCAGCGCCGTATTGCCTGCCAACTGCGGTAGTTGCGTGTAGAGCATTTCGGCGTCTGCACCCATCGCAAATAAACGGCCGTTGGCATCGGTTGGCACGGGGATCTTGGCATCTTGCAGCGGGCCGACATTCACCAACCATGGAGAAAGGCAAACACGCAGACCGTTGGCGCGCGCATCGATTCTGCCGTCCAGCACTTCTGCCGTGGCGTACACCGGAATATCTTTGCCACCGTTGCGCTGCAGCGCGTCCATCACCGCCGAGGCATCACTGCCACTGCCGCTGAAATACACCATGTCGGGCAGCGTTTTGCCCGCACGCATCTGGCCGCTCGCCAAATCAATACCGAGCGCATCTGCAATCGCTGCGCTGTAATTGCCGGTACCTGCTGCGTAGCGCACTGACACCACGCTGCCACCTGTCTGCTGCCACGGCTGCGCGAACGCCTGTAGCAAACGCGCTCCGCGTTCACCTTGTGGGGCAATCACTAAGGCTCGGCGCTTTTGGTTGGCGAACGCCGCTGCCGCCACCTGTGCCACATCGTCATCTGGGTTCAAGCTGAACTGATACAGCTGCTGCGGTGCAGCCTGTGCCGCATGGTTCAATGCCAGCGTCGGCACGGGCAGAGTCGTTTGGTTCGCCAGCGTTTGTACCTGCTCTCTTTGCAGCGGCCCAATAATCAACTGTGCGCCTTGTGTCACCGCCTGCTGGTAAATATTCAAAATATCTGGCGAAGCACTGGTATCCAGCAAATCCACTTGCACGCTGGCACCACCACCGCTCATTTTTTGGTAGTGCATGCTCATAAAACCATCACGGAACGCCTGACCCGCCGCTGCCCATTTACCCGTCAATGGCAACAACAGGGCGATGTGTTGTGACGGGTTGCCCGCAGCCGCTGGAGACAACTCAGTGGGCATATGGCGATTGGCGGGGTGATCGGCATAACTACTGCGCCAACGCTGAATATCGGTTGCGAGGCGGTCGGGGCTACCAGCATCCTCTCGCTGAATGTGGGCAAGCGCTAACCAGCCTGTGAGCAGCTTGTCTTGCTTGGGATTGCTGCTATCAGCACTCTCTAAAAACTGGAGGTCTTCCATCGACATCGATTTCAGCAGCGACCAGATTTGCGCCGACAGATCCGCCTGCCCCGCTTCTGGCGTAAAGAGGCTTTGAGCGATGCGCTCATTCAGTGCATCCAAATTTTTCCCCTGCCGCCCGTACAAACGCGCGCGCAGACCGTGCAGCGTGGCAGCTTGCATACCACTTAAACCTTGGTTGAGCGCGGGGTCGAGCAGCACGCGACTCGCTCCCTCCCAATTGCGCTGATTCATCGCCCAATCACCGTATTGCAAGCTGTATTCCACACGCTGTTCTGGCGTCAATGACTCAGGCTTCAACTCATTGAAGACGCGCGCCATGCGCAAGTAATCACCCTGTTGTTGATAGTAGGCAGAGGCTTGCAGCAGCAGCGTTTCGCGCTCAGGCGACTGTGCCGTTTCCGCGCGTTTAAGCAACTCGTAGACAAAATTGGTGTTGATCGCCGGTGCAGAGCCTTCGGTAAAAGCAGCTTGTGAAGACTGATCTGTGGCTACTGGTATATCGCTTTGCGGGGCAGCACAGCTCGCCAAGCCGAGCACGGCTAACAGCATCAACACAACCGCGCCACGCGCGCGCAAACGACAAGGTAGAATGAAAGACATCGTTGAATTCCGGTTTATGGCATGTCCACAGCAACCCTGTATTTGGTCGCAACGCCTATAGGCAATCTGGCTGACATAGTACCCCGCGCCCTTAGCGTTCTCCAATCGGTGGATGCAATTGCGGTGGAAGATTCGCGCCACAGCGGCAAGCTGTTACAGCAATTCAACATCAGCAAGCCGCTGATTCCCTATCACGATCACAACGAGCGCGAAGCCGCCGAGCGCCTGCTGCATTTACTGCAACAGCAAAAATCCGTTGCGTTAATTTCTGATGCTGGCACACCTGCCATCGCCGATCCTGGCTATCGCTTGGTGCGCTTGGCGCATCAACACGGCATTCGCGTGGAAAGTGTACCGGGGCCTTGTGCGGCAATTACGGCACTCGCCGGTTCTGGTCTGCCATCGGATCGTTTTTTGTTTTGTGGTTTTCTTCCTGCGAAACAGCAAGCGCGTTGCACAGCACTGCAAGAATTGGTGCAAGAAACCAGCACGCTGATTTTTTACGAAGCGCCGCACCGTTTAGCCGACACCGTGCAAGATTTGTTGACAATATTTGGCGGTGGGCGCGAAATTTGTTTGGCGCGTGAGTTATCGAAACAATATGAAACACTGTGGTTGACGACGCTGGCAGAACTCACGCAGGCGATTGCCGAAAAACGCGTCGAGGAGCGCGGCGAAATTGTGTTGGTAGTTGCAGGCAACACGCAGAAAAAATCTGACAGCGGCGAAGACGAGCGCATCTTAAAAATTCTGTTAGCAGAACTGCCTACCAAGCAAGCCAGTGCGTTAACTTCCGCCATCACTGGCACGGCTAAACGCGAGTTGTACCAAAAAGCGCTAGCACTAAAAGAAGATGACGATAGCAATGCGTAAATTGTGGCTGTTAATTTTTTTATTACTTGCTGTACCACTGCAAGCAGAAAATACCAAACCCAATGTGTTACTAATTTTGCTGGATGATGCCGGCTACAGCGATATCGCCGGTTTTGGTCGCAACGATGCACCCACACCCAACATTCGACAAATAGCCAACGAAGGCGTGCGCTTTACGCGCCACTACGCCGACAGCACCTGCAAGCCCGCGCGCTTGGCATTGATGACAGGGCGAGAATCCGCACGCGTGGCGCAGAGCCCCGATTTTCGCGGTATGTCATCCGATATCGTCACACTAGCTGATGCATTAAAAACAGCGGGCTATCGCACTGCACACATCGGCAAATGGCATTTGGGCGATGCGGTGCGCGATTCGTGGCCCGACAAACAAGGTTTTGATGAGTGGTTTGGTTTTCTCAATCAATTTCAATTAAAAGGCCCCGACGCTGAGGGCAACTTCACCAAACGCCCCACTTACATTGATCCTTGGCTGCAGAGCAATCACACACCCCTGCAACAATACAAAGGCAATCTGGAAAATATTTTGTCTGAACGCGTTGTTGCAGCTATCAAAGAATCACAAATTAAAAACAGGCAAAAAAACACGCCGTGGTTTATTAACTATTGGCTATTTGCGCCGCATCACCCCAGCACTGCCTCGGATGATTTTTTGAAGAAATTTCCCAACACACCAGAAGGAAAATATCGCGCTTTGTTGGCGCAAGCCGATGCAGAAATCGGCAAGGCCATTCAAGCCCTGCGCGACACCAAGCAACTGGATAACACTTTGATTGTAATTGCTTCCGACAACGGCGGCACCAATCACATGACGAATAATAATTTTCCTTATGCGGGTGTAAAAGGCGAGTTTTTAGAGGGCAGTTTGCGCACACCGTTGATTATTCGTTGGCCCGATAAACGCAGTGCAGGTAAAGCGATCGACGACATTGTTGCCATCCAAGATATTTATCCCACTGTGCTAGCTGCCGTCGGTATTACGCCAACAACAAAGCTGGATGGAGAAAACTTACAGCCGCTACTCGACAACAAACAGTTAGCACCGCGCACACTGGTGTTTGAAATCGGCAGCCTCGGTTTATTCAACCACAGCGTTCTTACACCTAATGGCGTTCTTGGCGCACAGGAAAATATTTATGCGCAGTGGCGCAAGAAAAAGACGGAATTGCCTGTGCAATACCATGTACTTACAAAAAATGGACAGGCGCGTATTGCAGGCGATGACTTACGCCGCGCACCTGGCTATGGCGCCTTTAGTTTTGTAATCGGCGCAAACTTTCCATCTGCTGTACCCAAAGATTTTTCCTATCTGGCGTGGCAAGCCGGTCTCTGGTCTCTGGCTTACAACAGTGACAATACTTTTTCTATGCAAATTGGCAATGAAACAATGCGCAGCAAGCCATGGAAAAGCAGTGACACAAAATCCTGCACAGCAATCAGCCTCGTCACTTTTTATACGCGCTCACGCCTGAATCCAACACGCAATAGCGCCCATGTATCGCTCTATGTCAATGGAGAAAATATTATGGCGTGGCAACAAAATAATCCTGCAGAAATTAGCGGTAATTTTTCTACGGACACATGGATAGGGCGTGACGATCAAGAGCAACACACATGGACAGGCTATCTCTCAAAGCCACTATTCTTTAATGCTGCACTGGTCGATGATGTTCAAGCTTCTTTTGATCGTCGTGTTGATGCCGAAAAACTTGTCTGTGCTACCACTGAGCAATAAAACACTGTGCCCCTTATCATCCCGCAAAAGTTTCGCCGCAACTCGCACATGGTAAAAAATGCGGGCTATGACGAATCCGCAAAAGAAATCATCGAGTTGATGGCGCAGCGTTTAGGGCTGAGTGATTTTGGCAACAGCCATATTCTCGATGTCGGTTGCGGTACGCGCTTTTCTGCTTACATGATCAACCATGGTGTACCAGTTAAAAGTTATACCGGCGTTGATGTCAACGCAGAAATTATTGATTTTCTTCAAACGGAAGCAACACCGCTTGATTCAAGATTTCGCTACACACATTGGCCGGTGCAGAACGCGCTTTACAACCCAGATGGCGCACCGCTGGCTCTGCAAGACACTCTTCCTGTTGCAGAATTCTTTGATGTGATCTGGCTGTTTTCAGTTTTTACGCATCTCAACCCAGAAGATGCGTCCAACATGCTGCGTATTCTGCGCAAACACATCACAGACAATGGCAAGCTTATTTTTACTTGTCGCATCAACAATGCCGTTGATGGCTTTGTCGATCGCATTCCTGAGCAGCCGTTGCTACGCGCTGTTTTTTCTCAATCCCTTATGGAAAAAATGATTATAGAAAATGGTTGGCATATCGAGCATTTTTACCAAAATGACCCGCGTGATTTTATACGCAACTACTACATCTGCTCGCCGGCTTTCTAGGTCTTCAAGGCAGATCATCTTCCTCTAACGGCTCCTCATTTTCTTCTGACAGAGTCACAATTGGCTCCGCTGGTATATGTTCAACACCCAGCGAAAGACCGATATAGTCTTGTACGCCACTTTCGGCCTCGGCCTGCGTGTTAAACGGCCCCACATCAACACGTTCACGCGTCATGAAGTACCACCCATCACCACTGAAGAAAGTGCGAGAACGACGCTCCGGTGGCACGCCACTCTCTCCTTTGCGTCGTTGACTTCTGTGTCTCTTATCACTCATCGGCCTTTGCCTCACTGCTTCTCATTGTGTTCATCCTGAAGATGGTTGCCATATACACCCAAAGATTGCCTAGCACAATGCCCCCACCTACAATGCTGCCTCTATCAAATATATAAGTAGAGCCGCACTGTGCTATTTAATTCCTACGAATTTATTCTGCTCTTTCTTCCGATCACGCTCAGCATCTATTACTTAACCAGCCGCATACTGGGGCAGCGCACCGCAATCGCATGGCTAGCTCTATGCTCAATATTTTTCTACGGTTGGTGGAATCCGGCTTATGTTGGATTGATGGCTGCATCCATTCTGTGTAACTACGGCTTTGGCTTGGTGCTGGCTGGACGCCATCGCTCTCGCTTTGTTTTATCACTCAGCGTCGCACTGAACTTACTGCTGCTTTGCTATTACAAGTACACCGATTTTTTTATTACCAATATCAATGAGCTAGCCGGTGTCGATTGGGCGTTACACCACATTATTCTTCCACTCGGCATTTCTTTTTTTACTTTTACGCAGATCGCTTATTTGGTGGATGTCTATCGCGGCGAAGTAAAGGAATATCGCATTGTCGATTATTTTCTATTCGTCACTTATTTTCCGCATTTAATTGCGGGTCCCATCATTCACCACAAAGAAATGATGCCGCAGTTTATGCGTCCAGCAACGGAACAAATTAATGCACGCAACATCACAGCGGGTTTAGTTTTATTCACCATTGGATTGGCGAAAAAAATCCTCATCGCTGATCGCGTCATGGTTTATGTCGGGCCGGTATTTTTAGCGGCAGAGCAAGGCGCAACCCTCACCTTTTTTGAGGCATGGAGTGGCGCACTGGCTTACACCATCCAGCTGTATTTTGATTTCAGCGGCTATGTCGATATGGCGCTGGGTATCTCTCTACTCTTTGGTATTCGCCTACCGCTCAACTTTGACTCACCATATAAAGCCACCAACATCATCGATTTTTGGCGGCGCTGGCATATGACACTGTCGCGTTTTCTGCGCGACTACCTCTACATTGGTTTAGGCGGCAACCGCAAAGGCAAAGCTCGCCGTTACATCAACTTAATGCTCACGATGTTGCTGGGTGGTCTTTGGCACGGCGCGGGATGGGGCTTCGTTATTTGGGGTGGTCTACACGGTCTTTATCTCTGTATAAACCATGCTTGGCGAGCCATTTGGGGGCAGCGGGCAGCGATACTACCAAAACCATTAGGCACTCTTTTCTCAGGAACGATTACCTTTTTGGCAGTTGTTGTCGCTTGGGTATTTTTCCGTGCAGAAACCGAGCATGGAGCGCTGCGCATACTAGAAGGCATGGCGGGCATGAACGGTGCCACCTTACCGTTGAAATATGCCGATGATTGGGGCGCGCTGAGCGTTTGGCTGACACAACAAGGCATTGTGTTCGATGACAGCTTATTTAAGGGCGGCAAGCAATTGTGGCAACTGATATGGCCTCTGCTCATTATTTGGTTCTTGCCCAATTCTCAAACTTTTTTACGCAACTACGATGTTTGCACCAATCCTTCAGATCAAACATCGCGCATTGCGTTCAAACCGAGCTGGCTATCACTGTCTATTGTGCTGATTGTGTTGATTTACAGTTTCCTGCGTTTATCACAGGTGAGCGAATTCCTTTACTTTAGATTCTAACTACCTCTCTATTAACGCTGTGTCGAGTTTTTTATGTTGAGTTTTGCCATTAAAGAAAAAACCTTCAACTTTTTTGTTGCTGGTGTGTTTATTTTTACTGTGCTGGGTGTTGCGCTGTTTAACTATAGTGTTAATGCCTACGGCGCATTTGAAATGAAAGTTATCCCTGGCTACAACGATGCTCGCTTTATTCAAAACACAAGAATCTATAAAACTTTTTTGATTCGACAGAGACACGCTGATGGCTTAATGCTTGGCAGCTCTCGTATAGAAGGCGGCATTCAACCACTTCCCGCTGCGTGGCAATCCTTAGAAGCTTATAACATGGGAATGTCTGGCGCTTCACTCCATGAAATGCTTCGCAACCTACAGCATGCCAATACGATCACACCTTTAAAACAAGTACTGATTGGCTTGGATTTTTTTATGTTCTCTGCTTTTAAAGAACCGATCGGTGACTTTTCAGAAAACTATTTTGTTGTCGATAAAGACGGGCAACCACAATCAAAACTCCATGTAGTACGAACTTATACCAATCTTTTGTTATCTGCTGATGCGTTAAAGAAAAGTAGAAGCACAGTCAAAGATAGCAAAAAACATTCTGTATCTTCGCACGAGGAAAATGGTGTAACGGCAATTCCAGCACGTGTTGCTGCCGTCCATGACAATGCCTTGCTGTACAGAGTGTTTGACTCCTTCGGAAGAAATTACTTTCGCAAAAATGGCTTTTGGCTCAATGGTCCCGATGCAACGTTTGTTTCTGTTGATGGTAATGGCCACTCTCCGTATGACGACTATCGAGAACTACTGGATTACATTTACCGCAATCACATTAAAACCAGTTTTATGATTCCACCTGTCCATGAATATTTGCTGTTTGGGTTGGATGGCATTGGCTTATGGCCGGCTTACACACATTGGAAAAAAGAAATCACCATCATCAATGAACAAATGGCTGCGCAATACAATCAACCGCCCTTACCTTTATGGGATTTTGCTCTCGTCAATGACATTACACGCGAATGGCTGCCAGAAGACCCTCGACTAACCGCACCCAAAAAAGGTATGCATTGGTTTTGGGACCCTGCGCACGCCACGACAACATTCGGCGATGAAATGCAAAAGCGTATATTTATTAGCGGCGAAGAAGATATTGGGAAAAAACTCGTCAGTGCTACAGTCGACCAGCATTTACAACAGCAAACGGCTGCATTGCATCAAGCACAAAAAGAGGATGCTGCGGTTTGGGAAACCATCAAGAAAAAACTACAATCACTCAATGTGTGGCAACACATTCCCGCACAAGATCACTGACCGCGCATAAACCATTTATCAAGTTCAGCCAAACTCACCTGCACCCAAGTGGGACGGCCGTGATTGCACTGGCCACTGCGCTCGGTGATTTCCATATCGCGCAATAGCGCGTTCATTTCTGGCAGTGTCATGCGGCGATTGGCGCGCACCGATCCGTGACAGGCCATGGTCGACAACACTTCATTCACCGATTCACGAATGCGCGTTGTGCTGCCGTACTGTAAAAAATCCGACAAAATATCGCGCAGCAATTGCTCGCTATTGCCTTGCATCAACAACACCGGTACTTGCCGTATCAATAGCGCTTCCGGCCCCACACGGTCCACTTGCATACCCAATGCGGAAAAAAAGTCGCACTGTTCTTCTGCGCAATCGGCTTCGCGTTCACTCACCGCAATTTGCTGCGGCACCAACAAAGGCTGACAGACAATTTGTTGCGCGTCGTACGCCAACTTCAAGCGCTCATAAGTGATGCGTTCGTGCGCAGCATGCGCATCCACCAACACCAAGCCCTGCGCATTTTCCGCCAAAATATAAATACCTTTTAATTGTGCGATGGCATAACCCAGTGGCGGAATTTCTGTTTCCATTTCCGGTGATGCATCGCTGACAGCGCGATCCAACTGCGCAGCAGAAACACTTTGTGGTGTATACAGCGCAGCGTACTGCGGCAGGGTTTGTCGCACATGGCTGTAGCCAGAAAAACTTTGCGCGACCGGAATCTGTTCAGGCAGTGACATACGGCTTTGATACGGCTGCGGCGCAGCGGATAAAGCATTAGGTGATTCGGCAACGACGGTTTCCATTGCATTGTCTGGGCGCAATTCAGCCAATGCGCGCGCCAGTGAGCGAAAAACAAAATCGTGTATGCGCCGCGAATCGCGAAAGCGCACTTCGTGTTTTGTCGGATGCACATTGACATCGACGCTAGCGGGATCAATCGTCAAATACAACACATAGGCGGGATGGCGACTGTAGTGCAGCACATCTTGAAACGCGAGGCGTATTGCATGCGTGATTAACTTGTCGCGTATCGCGCGGCCGTTAACATAAAAATATTGCAAATCGGACTGACTGCGTGAAAACGCCGGTTGCGCGAGCCAGCCGGACAACTGCAAATCATCGTGCTGCACATCGACGCGAAAAGCGTGTTGCATAAACGCAGAGCCGCACAGCGTGGCCACGCGGCGCTCTTGTTCCTGCAAAGACAGCGCTTCGCGTAATTGCTGAACACTGCGCTGATTGTGTCGCCAATGAAAGGCGACATCGAAACGAGACAATGCCAATTTTTTTAAAGTTTCATCGATGCGCTGAAATTCGGTTTTTTCACTGCGCAAAAATTTTCGTCTTGCAGGTGTGTTAAAAAATAAATCATGCACTTCTACGGTAGTGCCGCATTGATGCGCCGCTGGCAATACTTCTGCCACCATTTCTTGCCCTTCGGCGCGCGCCTGCCAACCTGCTGCGTCATTGCTTGTATTTGAGGTCAGCGTTAAACGCGACACCGAAGCCATACTCGCCAGCGCTTCGCCACGAAAACCCAAAGTCGCCACGGCTTCTAAATCATCCAACTCCACAATTTTGCTGGTGGCGTGGCGCGATAACGCGAGTGGCATATCTTCTTGCTCGATACCGCAGCCATCGTCGCGCACACGGATCACTTTGACGCCGCCCTGCTCAATATCCACTTCAATGCGTTTTGCGCCGGCATCAATACTGTTTTCCAACAATTCTTTAACGATGGATGCGGGACGCTCAACCACTTCACCGGCAGCAATTTGGTTGGCAAGGCGTTGACTGAGTTGATGAATACGAGGCAAGTGTGGAATCTCTGCAAATAAATAAAAACTTACTGTGGAATGCGTAGTGTCTGACCAACCAATACATTCTGATTTTTTAAACGGTTATAGCTACTGACTTCACTCATACTGACTTTGTAGCGTGCAGCAATACTGCTCAGTGTTTCACCTTTTTTTACCGTATGCGTTATTGCAGGTTTTCGTTTTGCTGGCTGGTGCGTCGCAGGTTTAAGAACCGCTATTTTCTTTTTCTTACCCTGTGTGGCTGGTGCAGCTCTCTTTGCATTAACCAGCTGCTCAATCTCATCTGCAGATTCTATTTTTTTAACGGCTTTCTCTGTTTTCTTCACAGAGTCACGCCGAACCGCTTCACTATCGTCATTATGAATCGGCGCTTTAATCGGCGTTTTATCCATACTGGCTTTTACTTTACCGCCGCGTGCTGCTGCCAGCGCAGTATCCATCGGTGGCTTCGTGCGAAAGTGACTATCAACACCTGTAAAAATAGCCTGTACCATTTGTGCACGATAAGAAGGCGTTGATAATTTCCTTGCTTCTTCTGCGTTAGTGATAAACCCCGTTTCAATCAACAGCGAAGGAATATCTGGATTTTTTAACACCACAAAACCTGCCTGCTCCACAAAACCGCGATGCATCTTAGCAACGCGTTTCATTTGTTTTAGCACCTTTCCACCCATATCCAAACTGGTTGCCACCGTGGCTGTCATTGACAAATCCAATAACACGCCCTGTAAGACAGGGTCTTTATCGCCCAAATTCACACCACCAACTAAGTCTGCATCATTTTCGGTTTGCGCCAACCAACGCGCAGCTTCTGAAGTAGCACCGCGCTGTGATAAAGCAAATACACCTGCACCCTGTGCACTGGGGTCTTTAAAAGCATCCGCATGAATTGAAATAAATAAATCCGCACCTTTGTTGCGCGCAATCTGTGTACGCCCACGCAAACTGACATAGTAATCACCGGAACGCGTCAGCACGGCAGAATAGCCTGGCGTACTATCAATTTTTTTAGCCAACTCACGCGCAATGGTCAGCGTTAAATTTTTCTCAAAAATACCCTTTGCGCTGCGCGCCCCTGGATCCTCACCGCCGTGCCCTGCATCAACCGCAATCACAATATCGCGCATACCACTGGCGGCAGGTTTTATTGTTTTTACTTCACTAACACTGTTCTCATCAAATAAGTCCAACACCAAACGATCACCGTATTGGTTATTAGAGGGCAATAAAAAACTTTTGGGCTTAACCTTCGCCGACAAATCTAAAATCAAGCGCAACCCTTCACCTGTTTTTTCTACGCGCAAAGAAGAAACAGGGGTATTTTTTAGATTCGGTTTTTTCTCATCGGCAGAGAAAGTTGCCTTAGGCAACATGATAATGATGCGCTGCACGCTACTTTGTTCGCCCGGCATATCGAGTAAGCGATGATCCATTGGCCCCGACAAATCAAACACTAAACGCGTGTTATCTGGTGCGCGCCAAATACGAATATTTTGTACATCCGCTGCAAATGTCGCGCTAGACCACAACAGAAAACCAGACAGTAAGTACAAAAATTTTTGTGAGATTGTTTTTTTCATGGTGCGATCAAATGCGCTGCGGCAATGCATCGAGCCATCCTTGAGCGCGCATTGATAGAGCGTGTAGTGTCATGATGCGGCCAGCATCTGCGGTTGGCGTGAGGGTAATCGACAAGTCGGGAGCGGGCAATAAACCCTCCGCCTTTTCTGGCCATTCAATCAAACAAATACTTTGTGGAGAAAAATATTCTCGAATACCCATCAATTCGAGCTCTTCAGGATCATTCACGCGATAAAGATCAAAGTGGTACACCGACACATCCTGCAATGTGTATGGTTCTACTAAAGTATAAGTCGGGCTTTTTACTGCGCCGCGATGACCCAAAGCCTGCAGCCACCCGCGTGAAAGTGTCGTTTTACCTGCGCCTAGCGTGCCATGCAGCCACACCACCGTTCCTGCCGAGCAAACAGCGGCTAGAGCAGCTCCCGCGCGCAATGTGGCCTGCTCGTTAGGCAAATGCCATTGCAGACTTTTTTTGTTTACCGCCATCACTCCAGCCAATGACAACGCATTTACGCCGTACGCAAATATTCGCTGTACGCCTGCTCCAACACGCTAATATCTGGAATTAATACCGTTTCACCGGTAGCGACAATATTCATCGCCGCCATTTCTGCGGCACCCAATTCAATATTGGTGACTTCCGTCAAATCCTGTGGCAGCACGCGCAGCAAGCGCGGAATGCCTTGCAATAAAATGGCAAGAAAAGGCACTTTTTCGTCTAAGCCGGTGTTATTTAGCACGGCTATACGCGGCACTTCATCGTCATCTATTGCTGCTTGGTTGTTGAGCAATTCAAACGACAGCAAAGGCACGCTAATCCGCCGCCATTGAATAGAGCCCAATAACCATGCAGGCGCATTTGCAGCACGCTCGGGAGCACTGTAATTGACGATTTCTGCTACCGATACACCCGGCAGCAACAGCTGCTTTTCATGCACAGGCAGCAACATACTGGGAATATCGCGCACATTGGCGGCTGTCGTGGCTTCTTTTTCAGCGGCTTGTGTCTCTGTTGTACTCATGGTCTCTACCGTTTAATTGCTATCGTTTGCTGGCTCGCACCCAAGCAGCCATTTTTTCTGCTAACTGCACCGGTGTACCAGAAAAGTCTGGCACACCCACAGCAAGCTCCGTGGCCTCTGGCATTGCCCAATTTACACAGCTGTCGCGACTCTGCGTCCACACCTGCCCACCACAACGGTGCATAATGCGACAGGCGGCGGCGGCATCATCACACATACCGCTGAATACTATCACGCCACCGGTGTGCCCAAAGTGCATCGCTGTGGAAGCGACAACCTGATCAAGATTGGGCTGAAATTGCCCCACCCAACCCGTATCGCGCACATTGAAACTGCCGTTGCGCGTGACATTGGTTGTGTGTTCAGGTGAGATCACCGCGACGGCATTTTCGCGCAGTAAATCACCATGGCACACCGCATAAGCTTCGTAGTGGCTGTTGCGCCCCATCACTTGCGTCAACAGCCCCTGAAAATCGCGCTCAATGTGGTTGGCGTAAATAAAAGCTACACCGAGATCCGGCGGGATGGTGTCCAAGAACTGTTTCACCGCCACCGGCCCACCGATTGAACCCACCAGCACCCATACGCGACGAGGTAGGCGAGGCGCATCTTGTCGGGTGCGGTTGATCAAACCAACGAGGCCGTTTAGTTTTTCGCTGAGGCGGCGCTGCCAATTGGCAAATTCCGGGCTGACATGATTGGGGATCTTGCCCTCGCACAAAATCATCGGGACACGGATGCTGCCCAACAAGACATCGAGCGGCTCTGGGCGGATGGCCTCCAAGGCTTCCATATCCAAGTTAATCACCCAAGCATCAACTTCAGCTTCTGCAACACGCCCTGCGCTGCGCTCAAAATCTAAAGCCAGCGCGATTTCTTGCCCTGCTGCTGCAATTGCCGCCCGCAAAGTCGGCACTTGCGCGGGGTCATCAACCACCACCCCGATACGCAGGGCATTTGCCATGGCTATCAGCCACCTTGCTCAAAGCGCGCCATGCGTTTTGCCAGCCGCTCACCCACCAAATCATTGATGTTCAGCAATAACTCGTCTTCAACATACGGTTTACCCATGTAGCGCTCAACCCCCATGCCCATAGCGCGCTCGCGGTGCTTATCGCCGGTACGCGAGGTAATCATGATGATCGGGATATCCTGCATACGCGGGCTATTCTTCATCGAGCTGGCTACTTCAAAGCCGTCCATACGCGGCATTTCGATATCCAACAACAAGACATCGGGCAGGCGATCCTGCATTTGTAGCAGCGCGTCGGCGCCGTCTTTCGCCAGCATGACAGTAAAGCCCTCGCGTTCAAGTAAGCGCGAGGTAACTTTACGCACCGTCACCGAGTCGTCGCACACCATAACCGTGATGTTTTCATCAAGAACGGGCGTTGTATCTACACCGGCAAGATAAGCAGCGCCTTCCTGTGCCATGTTAGCGCGCACAAGCGCCAGTAAATCAAGAATGACGACCACGCTACCGTCGCCCAACAAGGTCGCTCCCGACAACCCAGGTACGGCGGCAAATTGTGTACCCAAGGCTTTTACAACAATTTCACGGCTGCCAATCAATTGATCGACATGCAAAGCCACGGTGTGTTCAGCACTGCGCACCAACAATACTGGCTCCGGCAGAGTAGACATCTCGATATTGGGGCGCATTTTGGTTTGTAGCAGCGCACCGAGATAACGCACTTCGTAGTCACGACCCGCGTATTCAAAACGCGCTTCACTGTCTTCGTAGTAGCTTTCTAACTCGTAAGGGCTGACGCGCACGATACCCTCAATAGAAGTTAGCGGAATCGCAAAAGTGTCTTCGCCCACACGCACCATGAATGCGCGGTTTACCGAAACGGTGAACGGTAGGCGCACAACAAATTCGGTACCTTTGCCCACAGCAGAGGAGATCGTCATCGATCCACCCATCGCTTTGATTTCGCTGTTGACGACATCCATGCCAACACCGCGACCCGAAATTTGCGTCACTTTTTCTGCGGTACTGAAACCGGCTTGCAAAATAAATTGCAGCACTTCGTTATCTGTAATCGGTGATTCCTGCGTCAGCAAGCCGCGCTCAATGGCTTTTTTACGCACAGCATCAACATTGATACCGCCGCCGTCATCGCGCAGTGAAATCAAAATATCGCCGCCGTCGCGCCCCATGCTCAAAACAATTCTGCCCTGTTTTGATTTGCCTGCAGCCAAGCGTTTTTCTGGTGTTTCTACACCGTGGTCACAGGCATTGCGCAACATGTGTTCCAAAGGCGCAACCATACGCTCCAGCATGGTTCTATCCAGCTCGCCTTGCACATTCTCTAAATCAAACGCGATATCTTTTTTCAACTCACCAGCTACTTGCCGCACGATACGGCGCAACCGTGGTTCCAAACGCGAGAATGGAACCATGCGCGAACGCATCAAACCTTCTTGCAAACCCGTATTGATACGCGCTTGCTGCACCAACAGTGTTTCTGTGTCGCGCAGTTTATTGGTCAAGGAGCTGCGAATATCCAACAAATCAGATGCTGATTCCGACAACGAACTGGTCAACTGCTGTACGGTGGAATAACGATCCATTTCCAGTGGATCAAAGTCATCACTGCGCTCTTGAATTTCCGTCATGCGCGATTGAATTTGCGCATCGGTTTCCGCTTCCAGACGACGCAACTGATCTTGTAAACGCGTAATCGTCGCATCCATTTCTTCTGCGGTGCGCTCGATGTCGATCATCTGCTGTTCAACACGCGCACGGCTGATAGAAGTTTCACCGGCAAGGTTTACCAAGTTCTCCAACAAGTCGGCAGAAACTTTGATCATTTCCTGCTGTGCTTGCGCGGATTTTGCTTCCGCAGCGGCATGCGTTGTTTTCTTACCCGCAATAGCATCTTCCAAGCCGCGCGGCAAAACGGTGCCGCGAAACGGAATGATAGTAGCGGTTTGCGTATCGAGTTTTTTGTCCAGTACAGCTTGTGCAACATCAACAGACTGCTCAACAACAGTCGTCGCAGCAGCTGGCACTTCAATCGTCTGCGTAGTAACTGACACTGTGGCGGCAGGTACAACAGGCTCACCCGCAACAATGCGTTGTACCTGTGCGATGCCTTTGATCATTTTCTGATAATAATCATCGATCGTTGCAAATAACGCATCGTCAGCTGCACCAGACAATTGCTCTAACTGTGTTTCTAAATCGTGCGCTAATTCACCCAAGGCCATAATGCCTGTCATGCGCGCACCACCTTTGAAGGTGTGCAAAATACGCTTCAGTGCATCGCAGAATGTTTTATCTTCTGGTGCATTACGCCACGCATCAATTTGTGTTTCTAAATCTTCAATGAGTTCGCCTGCTTCTTCCAAGAACAGCGTAAACATTTCAGGATCTGCATCCTCACTAATACCGAGATCCATTATTTCAACAACAGGTGCAGCAACAGCAGGCTCAATAATTTCTTGCGGCACTTCTTCAATTTCTGCAGCAATTTCTGTAGAAATTTCTTCTACTGTGTCATCAACCGCTGGCGTTTCTGTGATGGACGCTTCAACAACAGGCTCATCAATAATCGGTGTTTCAGTGACAGCATCAATTACCGGCATTGAAACAACAATTTCAGAAACAACAGGCTCAGAAGCAACTGGCATTACCGCTACTGCAGGCTGTGGTGTTTCACCCGCTGCTATTGCACGACCCTGCTGCACACCAGCAAGAATCGCGTCTTGGCATTGCAAAATTTGTGCGAATAACGCTTGATCGGCATCACCAGTGAAAAACTCCAGCTGTGTTTCTAAATCATGCGCTAACGAACCCAAACCAGTGAGGCCTGCCATGCGCGCGCCGCCTTTCAGCGTGTGTAAATTTCTGCGCAGAGCATCCGCAAAACTGCCATCTTCTGGTGCAGACTGCCAATCACCAATAATTTGTTCTAGCTCTTCAACCAGTTCATCCGCTTCTTCCAAGAAAATACCGAGTAGCTCTGTATCAATATCATCACTGTATTCAAGAATGCCTGTGGCAGCTGTCTCGACCACCGCTTCAGTAACGGCTTCATCCTGCTCCACTTCAACCGGCACCACTTCAACCAATGGTTCAGCCATAGCTTCAACAAGATTGTCGCTAACAGGCTCAATGCTTTCGTGCGGTGCTTCTTCAATAACTGCAGCAACTTCTTCTGCAGCTTCCTCCACAAACTCTGTCTCTACCGCTTCTTCTACCAATGTTTCGATGACTGGCTCTTCTTCGATAGATACTTCAACAACAGGCTCAACCGATGCGGTCGATTCAGCCGCTACAACTTCTGCATCACTCTCTACCAAAGAGGCAAAGTTCAATGCAGTCGCATCACCGCCGCGCCATGCATGCACCATCGCCACACCACGGAACAAACGGTCCTGACAGGTATTGAGCAACGCAAATAAATTTTCATCGGCATCGCCGGTGAAAAACTCCAGCTGCGTTTCTAAATCATGCGCCCAAGTACCCAATTGCATCAGACCACACATGCGCGCGCCACCTTTGAAGGTGTGCAAGGAACGCCGCACGGCATCCGCCATACTGCTTTGCGGTTCTTCACTCCACTGATGAATTTCTCCATCGAGCTGTTCAAGAATTTCATCCGCTTCTTCAAGGAAGATATCGAGTAATTCAGCATCCAATGATTCGAGCAGTGCCACATCTTCGGCGGAAGAATTTGCCAAAGGTACAGACGCGGCAGCAGGCGCAACTTCTGTATCAGTGGTCGACAATGATTCTTCTTCAACCAATTCATCCAGTACTGCTGGCTCATCAACAACGGCAGCCACATTCTCACTGACTGGCACTTCAGCAAATTCCGTTGCACAGAATTGTGCAATGCTTTCTTCCATGGCGATGTCTTGCTCCAACGCTTCACTAGCTGCCATTCGATCCATGAAATCAATTAAATGATTGTGTGCAGTAACCGCTAAAGATTCCCACGCAGAAAATGCAACGCTACTTTCTACTGCATGCGTATACGCCGGCACGATTGCGCGCGCCAGTGAGGCGATAGGTGAAAGCCCCGCTTCATCGGCGCCTGCTGCCATTTCTTGCAACTCAAACAAAATGCGATCCAAGCCGCTGCGATCACCGTGTTCACGCCATTGCGCCAATCGCGGCACCACATCCATCAACGCGTCCATATCATTCAGCAAGAAATGGTTGAAGCGCGCTGGATCCACTGTAGCCAATGTAGGTACTTCTTGTTTAGCCGTCGCTTCAACTTCACCACCGCCCGTCAATGAAGCACGCAAAGCTTCTGTGCGCTCCAGCAGTGATGCGCAGTGTGGCAAAATTACTTTTTTGTGATGATCGATAAGTTGCAGTCCATAGCGAATTTCTGCCACAACTTCTGCCAGCAAATTGGAAAAACTTTCATCGACACTAATTTGATAAGCACGCAATTCTTTAACTAATTTTTCAAACGGTGTTGCTAATTCAGCAATTGGTGTTACTTCTGCCATGTGCGCACTGCCTTTCAGTGTATGCAAAGCGCGTTGCAATGGGTCAGAAGTTTCAACTGGCAACGGCGCGCGCTCGCGCGCATAGGCCAACCATTCATCCGCTACTTCAAGATGTGTTTCTGCTTCGCTGGCGAAAATTTCCCACAAGACTGGATCAAAATCAGCATCCATGTCTTCTGCGGTATTCACCGATATTTCTGTCGCTGTTTCTTCTGCGATTGTCTCTGCTGCCACTTCGCTTGGTAATTCTTCTTCTGGTTCGAGTGCTGCCACTTCGACAATCGGCTCCGGTGTTTCCATCACAGGCGCAGCAATATCACTGGTGACTACTGGCGCATCCAGCGAAGGCATCGCTTGACCGCTGGCAATCGCCGATGCCGCTTTACTTAATCTCTCTGATAACGCAGGTTGCGGATCAACTTTCAACTGACTAAATGCTTCGATCATGGACGGTATTTTTTCTACCACCGCATCGATCACCGTACACATATCTTTGCTGGGCTGGATGGAACCATCAATGATTCGGTTCAGCATATTTTCAACAGACCACGACAGCTCACCCAGCTCTAAGGCCTTCGCCATACGGCCGCTGCCTTTCAATGTATGAAAAGCGCGACGAAACTCCGTCAGCGATGAATTATCACTAAAATCTTCGCGCCACTTGGGGTAATACTCTTGGATGGCTTCTAATACTTCATTGGCTTCTTCAATAAAGATTTCTGCAATTTCTTCGTCGTAATCCTCCACAACCAATGGCGCATCAATTGACTCAGGTTTGGTCGAATTTTCTGCTACAGCCGCAGAAACTGTAGGAGCTTGCTCAACAACTGGTGAAGGCTCTAGCTCTACAGCTAACTCAGAAGTCTCCTCCAACAGAATGGGCGCTTCTGTTTCTGTTTCTGTTTCTGTTTCTGTTTCTGTTTCTGTTTCTGTTTCTGTTTCTGTTTCTGTTTCTGTTTCTGTTTCTGTTTCTGTTTCTGTTTCTGTTTCTGTTTCTGTTTCTGTTTCTGTTTCTAACTTATTCTCACTCAAAGTATCCGCCAAAACAGGTACTTCATCTGATGCAGCATCAGCATTCAGCGCTTCAATAACTGGCGCTTCTTCGAGGTACATTTGCGGTGTACGGATATGTGTAGCAACAGCGTAGCCCAAAGTAGCGACACTACTTTCCGCCATTGCTAAAGTGTTGTCCTGCTCCTCAACAACATCTTCGTCGAGACACTCGAGGTAATACTCAATACTGGCAATTGCATCGGCGAGCGCATCCATCGCTGTGAATTCTGGCTTACTACTACTGCCAATCAATTTTTCACGAATATAACGATCACAAGCACCGAGAACACGCGCCGCGCGCCGCTGTCCAACAATTTCCAAACCACCGCGTACGCCTTGCAGATACTCTGGTAGTTGCGTCAAATGGCTGCCATCCCACTGCGAGCCGATGTAATCAGTAATTGCTTCTTTTATTTGCTCCAATCCGTTGCGACATTCGTGCAATACAGTGTCATGCGCAGAAACCACCGTACTCTGCATATTGTGTGGTGCGCCATCAGTCGCCACTTGCGTGCCGCTGTTGAACCGCGAGTTCAAACTAATTTCCACTTCCATCAAGCGGGAAGCTAAATCTAGCAGTGCATCTGCAGAAACCAACTCGCCTTTATCAATATATTTCTGCAAATCGCGGATCATGGTTTCAACGGTTTTACGCAATTCACCGAGACCCAAGACCGCCAAGGTGTCACTGGCTTGCTTAAAAATAACTACCGCTGGTGCCAGCGCCGTATTGTTATTTTCTTGGCCGCTGACATAGTTGTCGAAAATTTCTTTCGCTCGATGAAATTCTTCATTCAGCGCGACAACCACTGCGCGAACCGCTTCTGGGTCAACCACGCCGAAATCACCGTCTGCATCACTGGCAGCAACACCAGGCAAGGCACGATCTAAACGATAATTCTGACGCACAGATAAAATTTCTGGTGTAGACGCTTGGCTGCGCGCAATGTAGTACAGAAGATTTTTTAACAGTTCTTCAGACACCGGCTCGTCAAGGCTCGCAATACCTTTATTCGCCATATGACGAATTTCTTTATCCACCTCACGCAATAGACTGTTCAGCGTTACGCTGCCAGAAATCGTATCGCTTTCGATGCCTTCCACTAGCGCCAAGCCGATATCCCACAAAGCAACGCGCACTGTCCCTTGACAGACCTTGCGAAAATTCTCAAAAACTTTTCTCAGCGCAGGTAGGTGCTCGTCATAATCACGATCACGCATGATATTGACCATAACGGCCTCATACATGTGACGCAATTTTTTCATCACCTCGTGGTATTTTTCATCATCAAACCTTACACGCGGCCCGTTTGCCTGGTGCGCTGCACGCAGATCTGGCGCAAATAACTGTGACTCTGTAAATAAATTTTCACCGCGAATGGCGCGTAAGTCATTCAACAACCCCATCAAAGCAGCAGGATCATCTGAACGCAACTTTTTAACGCGCTCTAAATAAATTGGCAGCTGCAATATGGCGCGCATCAATACTTCATGGGCGTCTTTTGTGTTGGTAACAGTTTTATCCAACAGTGCCTGCGTCAACTTCTCCATTTCTTCTGCCAGCAGCGCGCCGCCATGCAGCTCAACCATCTGCAGAATATTAAACACTTGATGTAAATGGTTCAGGCAAAAACGAATGCGCGTTGCATCATCTGTGTTGGCAACATAGGCCTCCAACGCACTCGCTGCTTCGTTGAGTGTTTCGCCGATCTCACCTGCCACCCAATCGAGCGCGGTAAAATTTCTTTTCTCGGCCATAGCCTAACTCCTGTTCTTGCTGATCTTTTTATCTGTCAGCGCATCAAAACTATTTCACGCAGATGTATGCCTGTACACCATCATCCGCTACCGGCTGTAAGAGAGGGTGTTCCCACTCCACAATTTCACCTAAACCAATAATTAAAATCCCGCCTTTTTTTAGACGCTCGGCGAGGTTATTCAAGATTTTTCTTCTGCGCCAACGACGAAAATAAATCAGCATGTTGTTGCAGGAAATAATATCCATTTTGACCATCGGCATACGCTTTAACTCAATCACATTACCATTAGTAAAACAAACGCGTTCACGCATTTCTGAAGAAATTTGACAGCGCAGTTGGTCGTAATCAGAAAAATGTCTTTCGCGCAGATGCGGCGGCACCATGTCCAATTTTCGTTTGGAATAAATCCCTTGCCGCGCGAAAGTTTGCGCCGGCATAGAAATATCCATACCTGTTACACCCCAGTAATTTTCTAAACCTGCCGAAGTGAAACATTCATCCAACACCATAGCCAGTGTGTATGGCTCTTCGCCAGTTGCACAGCCAACACTCCACACATCGAAAGATGCATTGATTTGACCATCGGCAATACGCTGGTTGATGTAATTGTGTAGAAAATCAAAAGTAGATTGATGGCGAAAAAAACTCGTTTCTTTAATCACTAATCGATCAATGAGTGTTGACCATTCCACCACGCTGCCAACACCTTCGTGCAAGCTGCGGAAATATTCAGCAAAGCTGATATTGCCCAATTCGCGCACGCGGATCGTCAACTGTGATTGCAAAAAAGTTTTTTGCTGTGGCACCAAGTGAATACCCGTGCGCTCTTCTAGCAGCTTGCGCCAACTGGAAAATTCTTCCTCACTCAACTCGTTCTGCGCTTGCACAGCCCAGCTGCCAGCGCCGGTATCTTTTTTGCGCGCAGCAATAGGAGAAGGAGGATTGGTTGGCGGCTGTGCAATGCTCATGGCGGACACTGAACCACTAGAAGCGGTGCGCAATACTGAATCCACATTCGAGGTCATTCAGCATGACGCACCAGCCAGCCCTTAAGCGAAGGACAAGCGTTCATCCTCGGCACCAGCGCCACGACCACCCGCCACTTCGTCAGGCAGTTTGAAGCCCTGTACGGAGTCACGCAGGTCGACGGCCATTTCTGCCAAGTGCCCGATCGCGCGCGCGGTGGCGTTGGTACCCGCTGAAGTCTGCGAGGTGATCTCTTGGATAACATTCATCGTGTTGGAAATGTGACCAGCGGATGATGCCTGCTGACGCGCAGCGTTGGAGATGTTTTGGATCAATTCCGCGAGCGTGGTCGATACGTTTTCGATTTCTTCCAGTGCCACACCCGCGTCTTGCGCCAAGCGTGCACCGCGCACTACCTCGGCCGTGGTTTGTTCCATCGACGCTACCGCTTCGTTGGTATCCGTTTGGATGGTTTTTACCAGCGCTTCAATCTGTTTAGTTGCCGCAGAAGAACGCTCCGCAAGTCGCTGAACCTCATCCGCTACCACCGCGAAGCCTCGACCCGCGTCACCCGCCATCGATGCCTGAATCGCGGCGTTAAGTGCGAGGATGTTGGTTTGGTCAGCGATGTCGTTGATCAAAGATACGATGTCACCGATTTCCTGTGACGATTCACCGAGACGCTTGATACGCTTCGAAGTTTCTTGGATCTGGTCGCGGATGTTGTCCATGCCCTGGATGGTGTTCTGTACCACTTCTGCGCCTTTGTTGGCGATCGATACCGACCGCTCCGCTACCGCCGCTGATTCCGCCGCGTTCGCGGATACTTGGTCGATGGTGACCGCCATTTCGTTAACGGCCGCTGAAGCGCCGGCAATTTCTTGCGCTTGGTGATCAGAGGCTTCCGCCAGATGCAGTGCTGTGCCCTGTGTTTCCTGCGCCGCTGACGATACGCGAACCGCCGTGTCATTGATGCGCGATACCAGTACACGGAGGTTGTCGATGGTGAAATTGATCGAGTCCGCGATGGCGCCTGTGAAATCCTCCGACACCGTTGCAGTCGTGGTTAAGTCGCCATCTGCCAAATCCGCCAGTTCATCCAATAAACGCAAAATAGCAGTTTGGTTTCTTTCGTTTTCAGATTCTTGCACATGCAAACGGCTGCTACCGGAACGCAGCAAAATAGTCGCGATGGCTACCATGACCAAAACAGCCAAAGCAGCAGAAATCAAAAAGATAGTGTTCCAGCGTTTAGCCGCTGGCAAACCATTTGCCGCATCGTTCAGGTTAGAAAGCTCTTGCAGCAACGCCGCGGTATCTGACTGCATAGCATGGCTAGACGCTTGGCTGCTTTCCAAAAACACCTGTTTAGATGCTGCGAGACTGCTTGCCGACTCAGAAATCACTTTAAACAATGCCGCCACTTCGTTCAGTGATTGCGTAACGCTGGTTTGATAAGCACGCTGCAATGAAGCATTCAGGTGCTGGCCAAACTTTGCCGAGTCTTGTGCCAGCTGATTTGCCGCCGCTTCAGAGTCATCGCCACCGGCATTGAGCTTGTCGATATTGCGTGCGATACGCTCAGCCAACCATGCTTGTGCCTGCGCATCAGCAATATCTTGTGCCATAGCACCACCTTGCACCATGCGCTCAACAACCGCGCCATACTGCTCTTGAATTTGCGGAATGGTTTGCTTCAAACGCTCACTAATATCACGCACCTGCAGCAAAATTTCTTTGTTTTTATAAACGGTTTCGCCGTCCAGCTTTAAGCGACTCCACGCATCGCGTGCGGCAGGCTGATCGCCAATCGCCGCCATGATGCTTTTGTTCATAGGGCCATCCAGCTCACCCCACAACTGATTCATGTCGCTGAGTGTCTCATTGGCTTCTTCAAAGCTCAATTCAGCACCGCCCATGGCCAAACGCATCGCCTCAACAAAGCGGTAGTTGGCTGAACGCAAATCGTCACTGCTTTTCAAAAACCGCTGAACGCCGGTATTGGTTGACTGAATCTTGAATGCGGACAGCCCCAGCGCGACCAGCGACAATAGCAAGAAGATTGATAACACTGACAACACCGGATTTGACCGCAAGTTGCCGACTACGTTGGTTTTTTTGCTCATAGTTAAACTCCAACCCCTTGTATGACTTTTGCCCTGTTTGATTGATCCTGAACTGCTTTTTTCTATCTCTTATTCTCGTCTTACTACACATCATTCAATTAGCTCGCTTGAGCCACCTGAAAGAATTTCTCATCTTGTACCAATAACCACGGGCTAAACACCGTCCAACCATGGCCACTGGATTCCTGAAAACTGCCCTGTAGGTACGGCACCATGGCCGCGTAATCTATGCCTGCCATCTCACGCACATAGCTATCCACAGGAAAATGCTGCATACCCAAAATACCGTCCACCACTAAACCGACATAGATATCGCCGCTTTCGATCACGAGAATTCGACGATTACGGCGAGCAGATTCCAGTTTGCCTCCTAAAAAAACTGCCAGATCGACCAAAGGCAGCAAACGGCCGCGCACGTTGGCAAGACCTCGCACCCAACTCTGCACGCCAGGCAGCTCGGTATACGGCGGCAACTCAAGCATCTCGGTAACTTCACCCATGGGGGTGACAAACTTTTGGCCAAACAAAGTGAAACCAATGCCGCTCCAATGCGGTTTTATGTCCTGTTGTGCGGGCAAACCTTTGGCGGTACGACGCACAACCGCTGCCACATCCAAAAGTTTGTTAAACGCCTGTGTTGACCCGCTCATCCCTACTGTTCTCTCTTAAATTAGAAAAGTATTGCGCCACCCATCACCTGGCGCACGGAATCCACTAATTTCTTTTCATCCACCGGTTTAACGAGATAGCCTCGTGCCCCTTGGCGTTTACCCCACAGCTTGTCTGTCTGCTGATCCTTGGTGGTCACGATAATCACTGGGATATGCGTTGTCTCCGGCGCCTGCGTCAGCTGTCGCGTGGCCTGAAAACCGTTGAGCCCAGGCATCACCACATCCATCAACACCAAGTCCGGCAAGTGCTTCTTCGCAGCAGCCACACCATCCATGCCGTTATCGGCTTTAATCACTTCAAAGCCATTTTTTTGCAGTGCTGATTCCATTTTGTAAGTTTCAGTTGGCGAATCATCGACAATCAGTACTTTAGCCATGCACTTCCTCACTTAATTTCTAACGCAATACCACTCAAAACCCTTGGCGATGATGCCGATTACTCGGCAACCGGCGCACTGAGATGCGTGTGCTGCTCGATGGCAGCCAGCAGTTCGTTTTTGCTGAACGGCTTGGTGAGGTATTGATCGGATCCAACAATGCGACCTTTGGCTTTGTCGAATAGGCCGTCTTTGGATGACAGCATAATCACCGGCGTAGATTTGAATTCACTGTTATTTTTGATCAGCGCACAGGTTTGATACCCGTCGAGGCGAGGCATCATGATGTCGACAAAAATCAAATCAGGGCGGGTATCGGCGATCTTCGCCAACGCATCAAAACCATCCGTAGCCGTTACCACTTTACAGCCTGCTTTCTCCAGCAGCGTTTCAGCGGTGCGCCGAATCGTCTTACTGTCATCAATGATCATGATGATGAGGTCTTCAAACTTCTCTGCCATGCTCTAGCCCTTGCATTATTGTTTGGCGACAACAGCAGGCTCCTGCCCTGCGCCAACTACTTTTATTGGATTCTTGTACTGTGAAGCGCCCGTTGACACCCCAAGCACGGTTCTTAGCAAACCGTTGCGAGCATTTCTAACACAGTTTCCCACGCCAATCCACAAACTCGCGTCATATGACCCGCCTACTTTTATCGCATTGCATCACAAACACAGGCAAACGCAGGTTCAGTCCACTCTGTAGGTTTGCTAAAGTGTTGCCACCTTTTCCCTTCTCAAACACAGACAAACACAGCGCAACCATGCCAAAAACACCACGACAAACACTGGCTGTCATCATGGATCCTATTCACGGCATCCAGTATAAAAAAGACACCACCCTCGCCATGCTCTGGGCTGCGCAAGCGGCGGGCTTTTCCCTGTTCTATATGGAGCTAGGAGATTTGTTGTTAAAAGATCAGCGTGCGCACGGCATGTTGCGTCCACTGGAAGTACATCACGACGAAAAACATTGGTTCACTTTGCAAACGGGCAGCATCAGGCCATTGGCAGAAATGGATATTATTTTGATGCGCAAAGATCCTCCATTTGATATGGATTACATCTACGCCACCTATCTTTTGGAGCGCGCCGCTGATGAAGGTGTTTTAGTCAGCAATCACCCAAGCAGTTTGCGCAACTGCAATGAAAAATTATTCGCCACGCAATTTTCACAATGCACGCCGCCACTCTTGGTAAGCAGTCGCACTGATGCATTGCGTGAATTCCAACAAACACATGGCGATATCGTATTGAAACCGTTAGACGGTATGGGCGGTCGCTCGGTATTCCGCGTTAAAAATCACGATCAAAATTTAGGTGTAATTATCGAAACGCTGACCAATAACGGCAAGCAACCTATCATGGCACAAAGTTTTTTGCCAGAAATCATCCATGGCGATAAACGCATTTTGATGATCGACGGCGAACCGGTTTCACATTGTTTGGCGCGTATTCCTTCCAGCGGTGAACATCGCGGCAACTTAGCCGCTGGCGGTCGCGGCGAAGTGCGGCCACTCTCTGAGCGCGACAAATTTATTGCCGCACAAGTGGCTCCAGAATTAAAACGCCACCAGTTACATTTTGTTGGCTTAGATGTTATTGGTAACTATTTAACTGAAATCAATGTCACCAGCCCCACTTGCTTACGAGAAATTGCAGCAGAAACAGGCGAAGACATTGCCGCACGCTACATTCTTAGCTTGCAACAAAAACTTTCTCAGGCGAATACATGACAAAAAATCGCCGCAAGCAACGCCAACTTGATGCAAGCAGTCTTGAAATCAATACAAGCCACAGCACAACCATCAGCACGCGCGATAAATTAGTTTTCACTGCCTTTGTTGCACTCATGGTACATATTGTTATCGTGCTCGGCATTAGTTTTTCTGCCTACGGTCGCTTTCATGCGCGCCCGACCATTGAAGTGACGCTAGCGCAGCACATCGACAAAAAAACACCCGATAAAGCGGATTACCTTGCGCAATATAATCAAGAAGCCAGCGGCACACTCGACCGCAAAGCAGAATTAACCACAGACCGGCGGGCAGATTTTGCCGACACAGCTATTCGCGAAGTCACACCTGACAAACCCAAACAAAAAGCCATCACGCAACCACAAAAAAATGAGCAAGTCATCACTACTCGCCGCGAAACGAGCAACAAAATCACCCAAGACAAAAAAAGAAAAAAAGATGAGATAGCGACCAACAAGCCGGGGGAAGATGACGAAGACACCATCTCCAATAGTGAAATTGCTAGCTTGCAAGCTAAACTAGCACAACAACGACAGGCCTACGCCAAGCGCCCGCGCGTCAAAACACTCACTTCCGTTGCCACGCGCGCCAGCGTTGATGCTGAATACTTAAATTTGTGGCAAGAAAAAATTGAACTGATCGGCAACTTGAATTACCCGCAAGAAGCGCGCCGCAAAAAAATTTATGGGCAACTGCGTTTAGTAGTTTCACTGTTACCAGACGGATCCATCCACAATATCGAAATTCTACAATCTTCCAACAAACGCATTTTGGATGATGCCGCTATTCGCATTGTGCGCATGGCCGCACCTTTTGCACCATTTCCACCCGAACTAAAAAAAGATGTCGATCGATTGGAAATTATTCGCACTTGGAAGTTTGAGAAAGGCGATAAGTTGACGAGCGAGTAACCAACAGAGATTGCCCATTGTATGAAACTTCTTTCTGCCAACACTCAAGAACAACGATTACTGGAAAAATATTTTCCATTCTTAATTATTTTTTCCGCATGGGTAATCGTGCGTAGTTATGTGTATTACAACAATTGGCCTTATTTTCTAGAAGACAACGCCGACTACTCTTCGTTTTACATGTGGTACCTTCCCACCGATATCATTCAGCATCGATTTTTTGATGCCATGGTATATCTGCGTGGCGAGCCGCCGCTGCCGCAATTTATTCTTGGTTTATTGATGAAAGGTTTTGGTTGGCCTTTTGTTATTCCTGTTGATTCTTTTTTCTTATCCGTACTGACGCTCCTCACTGCATGGATGATGCGCGCCATTCTAATTCGCTACCGATTCTCGTCAGCATTTTCTACTACACTCGCAGCAGCGTGGTGCGTGTACCCAGCCAACCTCAGCGTGGAAGTGTACGCATTCCCCACCGCGCTCTATGAAGCGCTGCCCAGTTTTATTTTCATCTTGTCGCTATGGCTGTGCCTCCGCTGTTTTTCTCATCCTAAAATGCCCAGCGTCTGGCTTTTTGGTGTAGCTGGCATCCTGCTATCGATGTCGCGTTCCACTTTGTCGTGGATATTTATCCTGCCGATTGTTATTTCTTTCTTACTACCAGGAAACAAACTGCGGATTGTGGCCGGCTGTCTCGCAATTATTTTTCAATTGCTATGGTCAGTAAAAAATTACGCTGTTTATGGGCAGTTTCATTTAGAAACTTCATCCGATGTAGGGCAAAATATTTTTAGCGCTATACTCAATACAGGCCATATCGATGATTTTTTAGAATACAGCAAACAAAAACATCCCAACGATACATTTATCCTGTATGGCATTCCGTGTTTATTGACCTATGACGAAAACTGCTTAAAACAACAATTACCTGATGTTCAGCACTTGGATGATGCGTTAAGAGAAAAGTTGCAAAGCACAGAGCCTTTGTACGGTGAAACCTATTACCAGTCTGCACTATCTCAAAAAGTAAAACCCCTCTATGCTGATTATTTACTACACAACCCCATAGCCGCATTTAATATCTTTCGGCAGTCATACCTACTATTTTGGGGAGATATTTACTGGAGAATTGGCTATATCAAAGGATTGGATACCGACCGCATAATGCTCGGCGTTAATGCCGCCTTTGAGAAATACAAGTGGCTCAATATTCTCGGCATCCATCTGATTGGTATTCCTGTTTTTCTATTTATTATCTACTGCGTTTTAAGAAAGAAAACCAATAATCAGCAAGTGGCTTTTCTCTATGCTTTTTTAGGTTATTTATATGTGGCCGCTATTTCTTCACTGGGTGAATACACCGAAAATACTCGCTACCGTGTTGATGTCGAAGCACTGGTTTGGCTGCTACCATTTATGGCATGGCGCTGTATGCGATCTGCTTTTTTACAACACACTCTTGCACAAAGCCCGTTCGACAAATGAGCGCGCTAACCATCCTTGCCTTTGATTACGGCTTGCGCCATATCGGTGTCGCCGTTGGGCAATCATTGATTAGCAGTAGCAATCCCGCCGATATCGTGCGTGCACGCGACGGCGTGCCGGATTGGCAGCACATTGCCAAATTGATTGCAGAATGGCAGCCAAATGTTTTGATTGTGGGTTTACCACTCAACATGGATGGCACGGACAGCGCAATGACAGCACGCGCCAGAAAATTTTCGCGTCAGCTACAAGAGAGATACAAAATGTCAGTGGAATTGGTTGACGAGAGGCTGACCAGTTTCGCCGCCAAACAATCGCGCAAAGAAAATGATCGCAGTATTGATTTTGGTAATGATACGGTGGATGCCGAGGCGGCTTGCATCATCCTGCAAGATTACTACCGCCGCCTCGCTGAACCATCCCAGCCATAGTTATTGCTGAAATTGGCTGCGGTCGTAGCTGTTCTCAGACATCATCCATTGATTAAGCTGCAACACATTGTCTTCTGTCAGCGTACCCGCTGTTTGTAGAAGGCGCAGCGTATCTAAAATGAACTGGTAACGCGCGGTGGAATACAACATTTTTACGCGATACAAGTTTTGTTCGGCATTCAATAAATCAACAATATTGCGCGTACCAACTTCGTAGCCCGCTTGTGTGGCATCCAATGCGCTCTGTGCAGAAACAATCGCCTGTTTCTGCGCCGAGACGCGTTGAATATCCGTTTTCACCGCCAAGTGATAAGAGCGGGCACCTTGCACGATCGAACGCTGGCTATCGGTCAACTGTTCTTCAGCGGCAATTTGTTGTTGGTACGCCTGACGACGCGCAGCGCTCACACCGCCACCGCTATACAAAGGAATACGCAAATTGATTGCAACCGTGTTGCCATTCATGTCGTCATTCAGCGTGCCAAAACCATTACCATAATTAACATCGCCATCGCTGTTACTGTGTTGAAAAGAACCGTACAGCGTAGGCAAATGCGCAGAGCGACGCGCTTTGGTGTTAGCGCGTGATGCATCAACGGCCAAATTAGCAACGCTTAAATTTGGGTTATTCGCCAGCGCCAATTTTTCCCATTCGGCTTGCGCTTCTGGCTCTAACATTTTGATAGGCAAGTTATCCGCCAATGGCGAAATTTTTTCTAAACGCTGTCCGGTTAATTGTTCAACCGCTTCAAAAGCAATACCGATATTGCCTTGTGCGCTCAGCGTTTCAACATGCGCACTATCAAAAGTGGCTTGCGACTCATGCACATCGGTGATTGCAATCAAACCGACATCAAAACGCTGTTTGGCTTGATCCAATTGACGCGCAATCGCTTTTTCTTGCGCCAAAGCTGTTTGATAAGTATCAATCGCGTGCAACACACCAATATAGGTATCGACAACACGCACCATGAATGCCATTTCATCGGCGCGGTATTGTGCGTCAGCTTGTTCGCCAATTTTTTTACCTTTTTTGTAGTCGTACCACTGCTCCATATTGAACAGCGTTTGCGTCACCGTGAAGTTGCTACTGGTTGTGTTGGTGCGAATATTGTCACAACCACCCTGCGTGCCAGTGCCACCAATACCGCTGCCTACACCACCCATGCCCGTACCGGAACAGCGATAGCCTTGCATGTCATTTTTTGAGCGCGATTTACTGGCGTTCAAAGCCGCCTGCGGCAACAACTGCGCTTTGTAAATATTGCCCGTCTCACGCCCTGCTGCTGCTTGCGCCGCTTGTGATTTCAGCAGTGCATCATTTTGTTTGGCCAGCTGAAAAACTTCTTCCAGTGATTCAGCGTGCAGCCCGCCGCTCACAGACAAACACAAACCAGCGAGGAGACTGGTTGGTAACAGTTTTTTTCGCAAAGTGGTTGCGCGCGGGTTATGCCACATAAGAAATCCAAATATTCGCTGCAGGAAGGTCGTGAAGTCTAACAAATGGCCGTACTACTTGGGGCTGGCGGGTGTTAAGGAATAACCGTGAGACAAAGAAGCCGATAGACACGCCGCGCGGTGCTACACTGCCCATCCATTGCTCGGGGTGCCACTACGGCTGAGAGATACCCGTCCACCTGATCCGGATAATGCCGGCGTAGGAAAGCAGATCATGTCCCGTTTCATCGCCCATCACGAACACGCCCACCACAACACACTGCCACGCGTGCTGAGCATCGCCGGCTCTGACACCGGTGGCGGTGCGGGTATTCAGGCTGACATCAAAACCCTCGGCGCTTGCGGTGCTTACGCCCTCACGGCGATTACTGCACTCACCGCGCAGAGTGATCAAGGTGTGCAGGCTGTGTGGCCTGTGATGCCAGAACAATTGCTGCTGCAAATTGAATGCGCGTTATCGTTTCAACCTGCTGCTATCAAGCTGGGGATGCTCGGCACGGGCGCGCTGGCTCAGGTGGTCGCCGACTGCCTGACTGCTTATCCTCATATCCCTGTGATTGCCGACACCGTCATTTGCGCCAGCAGCGGCGCGGCGTTACTGGATGAAGAGGGTATCGACATCCTGCGTGATGTCTTACTGCCGCGCGCCTGCATCGTGACACCCAATCGCCATGAAGCGCGGCTGTTATTCGGCAGCGATGACGATAAAACCCTGCATTCGTGGGTATTGAAGCACCGCGTGCCAATATTGCTGACAGGCGGCGACAGTGTGCTGCACGCCGTCGGTGATCCTCAATTTTGCACCGATACCCTGATCACCACCGAATATATCGAGCACCTCACTGCACTCTATGTGGAAACACCCAATCAGCACGGTACCGGCTGCACCTTGAGCGCCGCGCTGGCTGGCTTTATCGCCCACGGCTTTTCGCTGCCAGAAGCCGTGAACTACGCGCGCCAGTTTGTGCAGCAAGCACTGCAAGCGGGCGCTACCCAACACTGGCCTGACAACGGGCCGCTGCACCATTTCTTTGCTTTTGGCACTAACGATCCTTCGGAGACTGCACCATGACACCACCCATCGCCGCCGAAAAAATGTTATCGGATACCGCGCAAGTCGATTCCGCCTCCGTGGCGCCACTGCCCGGCTCGCGAAAAATTTATATCGAGGGCAGCCGCGCCGATATTCGTGTGCCCATGCGCGAGATCACCCTCACCGACACACAACTCGCTAACGGCGTAGAAAAAAATGCCGCCATTCGTGTGTACGACACCTCCGGTCCTTACACCGATCCCGCTGTGCAAATTGATGTGCGCCAAGGTCTGCCTGATGTGCGCAGCGCGTGGATTTTGGAGCGCGACGATACCGAATTGCTGCAAGGCTCCAGCTCGACTTACACCAACGAGCGCTTGAGTGACAGCAATCTTGCGCATTTGCGTTTTCGACATTTGCGCGTGCCGCGCCGCGCCAAAGCGGGGAAAAATGTGTCGCAGATGCACTACGCCAAGCAGGGCATCATCACGCCAGAAATGGAATACATCGCGATTCGCGAAAACATGAAACGCGCGCAACTCGCAGAAGCGGGCGTATTGGATTATCAACACGCCGGTGAATCTTTCGGCGCGGCGATTCCCAAAGAAATTACGCCAGAATTTGTGCGCGATGAAATTGCACGCGGTCGCGCCATCATTCCCGCCAACATCAACCATGTGGAATTAGAGCCGATGATTATCGGTCGAAATTTTTTGGTGAAAATTAACGGCAATATCGGCAACTCGGCGCTCGGCTCTTCCATCGAAGAAGAAGTAGCAAAGTTAACTTGGGGAATCCGCTGGGGCGCGGACACCATGATGGATTTGTCCACTGGAAAAAATATTCACGAAACACGCGAATGGATCATTCGTAACTCGCCCGTACCCGTTGGCACCGTGCCGATTTATCAAGCATTGGAAAAAGTGGACGGCATAGCCGAAAACTTAACGTGGGAAATTTTCCGCGACACTTTGATTGAACAGGCCGAACAGGGCGTGGATTATTTTACGATTCATGCCGGTGTGTTGTTGCGCTATGTGCCACTCACCGCCAATCGCATGACAGGCATTGTGTCGCGCGGCGGTTCGATCATGGCGAAGTGGTGTCTCGCGCATCACAAAGAAAATTTTCTTTACACGCATTTCGAAGAAATCTGCGAAATCATGAAAGCCTACGATGTGAGTTTTTCACTCGGCGATGGCTTGCGTCCAGGCTCAGTAGCCGACGCTAATGACGCAGCACAATTTGGCGAATTAGAAACGCTGGGCGAGCTGACGCAAATTGCGTGGAAGCACGATGTGCAAGTGATGATCGAAGGCCCTGGCCATGTGCCGATGCACATGGTGAAAGAAAACATGGACAAGCAATTAAAACATTGTGACGAAGCGCCGTTTTACACACTGGGCCCACTCGTCACCGATATTGCGCCGGGCTACGATCACATCACCTCCGGCATCGGCGCAGCAATGATCGGCTGGTTTGGTTGCGCGATGCTGTGTTATGTCACGCCCAAAGAACATTTGGGTTTGCCCAACAAAGAAGATGTCAAAACTGGCATCATCACTTACAAAATTGCCGCGCACGCTGCTGATTTAGCGAAAGGTCACCCCGGCGCGCAATTGCGTGATAACGCACTATCGAAAGCGCGTTTTGAATTTCGCTGGGAAGATCAATTCAATCTCGGTTTAGATCCAGATACAGCACGCAGTTTTCACGATGAAACGCTGCCGAAAGAATCTGCAAAAGTCGCGCATTTTTGTTCGATGTGCGGCCCCAAATTTTGCTCGATGAAAATCACACAAGATGTGCGCGACTATGCGGCCTCACAAGGTTTTGATGTGAAAGGCGCAGACGCCGTGCGTATGCTGGATGTCGAGAGTGAAATGGCTGAAAAATCGCGCGAATTCCGCGAAACCGGCAGTGCGATTTATCACAAAGTCTGACATGGATAGCCCGTTCCACAAAAACGATATCGCAATCGAAAAAACAGAAACTGCGTTCAGCGGTTTCTTTCGCGTGCTGCGCTATCGCTTAAAACACAAATTATTTTCTGGCGGATGGAGTACACCCATCACGCGCGAATTGTTTGTGCGCGGCGATTCTGTCGGCGTGTTGTTGTATGACGCGCAACACGATCGCGTAGCGTTGGCGCAACAATTTCGCATCGGTTGTCTCGACAATGAGCAGGGCGCATGGGTGTGGGAAGTGGTCGCTGGCATGATGAAAGCGGGCGAGCATGCAGCGGATGTTGCCGTGCGCGAAGTCGCCGAAGAAACGGGGTTGTCGATTGATGCGGAGGGATTAATTCCTATCGTGCGCTACTACAGCAGCCCCGGCGGTACCGATGAACGCCTGCAACTGTTTTGTGCGCTGTGCGCGCTGCCGTATGAGCTCGACAGCATTCACGGCTTGCCGGAAGAAGGCGAGGATATTCGCGTGCGTTGCTTTGCCGTTGAAACCGTTTTTAATGCTATGCTCGCTGGAACAATCAATAACGCCGCAAGCATCATCGCCCTGCAATGGTTGCAGCTACACAGAGATGCATTGCGACAACAGGCGGTCGAGGATGATTTACCAGTTTGACAAAGCAGCACCGATACACCTGCTCCAAATCACAGACTGTCACATACACAACGAGCGCGAGCGCCTGCTCTCTGGTGTCAACACCTACAACAGCCTCAGCCAAGTGATCGACGGCGTTGTCGCCCATGAAACCGCAGACCTCGCGCTAATTACGGGCGATTTAACACACGAAGGCGACGAACGCGCTTACCGTTTGCTGCAAGAACAGTTAACGCGTTTGCCGATGCCGTTTTTTTGGTTGCCCGGCAATCACGACCATCTCGCACCGATGGCGAGTACCGCGCATCGCGAGCAACAAAATACCAAAAAAATTGTCGCGCAAAACTGGTTAATTTTATTGCTGGATAGCCATGTGGAAGGCGAAGTCGGCGGTTTGATTGCGCAAAGTGAACTGACTTGGTTGGCGACAACACTGCGCGAACACGCCGATAAATACATCGCTATTTTTATGCACCACCCACTGGTGCCGGTGGGCTGTGAATGGCTGGATCCGCAGCGCATTGCCAACGCCGAACAACTACTCACACTGTTCGACAACACGCCGCAGTTACGCTTTGTTTGTAACGGCCATGTGCACCAAGAGTTTTTGCAGCTGCGCCAGCACTATCAATTGTTGTCCACGCCTTCGACTTGCATTCAATTCAAACAAAATAGTGCAGACTATGCAGAAGATGATTTTCCACCTGGCTATCGCCGTTTTATTTTGCAAGCCGATGGCAGTTTTGAAACTGCTGTGGTGCGCGTGGGCAGCTTGGTGCGTGACCCAAACGCGCCGCGCGGCTACGACGAATTTAATTAATGCGCGCTTATGTCTCACTCCATTGTCTATATCCACGGCTTTAACAGCTCGCCGCAATCGCACAAAGCACAACAATTTCGTCAGTGGGTTTCTAACCATCATCCTGAAATCACACTGCATATCCCTGCACTGAGCCCTTTTCCATTAATCGCAATGCAGCAGCTGGAAAATTTGGCGGCCCGCGCACCGCAGAGCACGGGCTTTATCGGCAGTTCGCTGGGCGGTTTTTACGCGGCTTGGTTGGCAGAAAAATTTCAGGCGCGCGCAGTGTTGATCAATCCTGCTATCACGCCGTTTGATTCTCTGTCGCAGTATTTGGGTGAAAACAAAAACCATCACACGCAAGACAGCTATGTGCTGACACAACAACATGTGGATGATTTGCGCTCAATGTATGTAGCGGAGCCTTCGCACCCAGAACGCTTCTTGCTCATGGTGCAAACAGGAGATGAAATACTCAATTTTCGCGAGGCGACTACACATTTTTCTCGCAGCCCTGCGGTGATTGAATATGGCGGCGATCACGCTTTTCAAAATGCTGAAAAACATTTCGTACACATGCTGCGCTTTTTAACTCAGTAAAAAACCTTTTAAACCGCATCGTATTGTGCGTAGTACGCGGCCAAATACTCCTCAAATGTTCTCTTAGACCCTTCTTGCTCCAGTTCCAGCTGTTGCTTTATCGAAGAATCCGCCATATCCGCATAGTATTGATACTGCATAGGCGACAGCGAATGTTCAGTAAAATAATTCGCGTGCTGCTCGGCTAAATCTTCAATACATTGTGCAAAAGATTTTTGCTGTACGCGCATGTCTTTGAGCAACCGCGCCGAGGTTGTCAATTCACTGCTCTGCAATTTTTCTTTTTGGCTTGCAACACTGCGGCTATAAGTATCTACACCGTAGGCTTGATCAAGCAACTGCGCACAGCTAGACATTTCATCCATCAGCGACAAACCCCACGCAGCAACACTGCGCAAATCATTACCGTCATCCAGCAGCAATGCGGTATCGCGTCCGCGTTCCACAATTGCCGTTTGATTACGCGCTAACCGCACATATTCTTCTTCATCAGTGAGTGGGCTGTCGCTCAACACACACCACAATAAAAACGCTTCGATAAAAGCAGCAGCGGAAGCATCTATTCCCAAAGGCAAATACGGATCGAGATCCATACAACGCACTTCGATATATTCCACACCGCGCTCATGCAGCGCACGAATCGGTGTTTCGCCAGAATCGGTTACACGCTTGGGGCGAATTGTGCTGTAAAACTCGTTCTCAATTTGTAATAAATTGGTACTGAGCTGTCGATAATTTCCTTCTGCATCACGCACACCAATTTTTTCGTAGGGCGCGTACGGCGTGATTAAGCCTTTTTTTAAGGTTTGGATATAACTGGGCAGGCCGTTGTAACACACCATCAATTTTGCTTGCGCATTGCTTTGATAACCCAAGCCTCCCATGCGCAGTGAAGTAGCATGAGGCAGATGCAAACTATCACTGCGCCCATTAAAAGTTTGCAGCTGATGCTCTCGTCCTTGCACAAAACTGGCACACAAAGCGGGGGACGCACCGAACAAATACAACAACAACCACAAATGACGGCGGAAGTTGCGAATTAAATCAAAATAACGACGCGTTTTAAAATCTTGCAGCGACGCTTTATCGCCAGATTGTTCTTGCAGCGCTCGCCAAAAATCATCAGGGAACGAGACATTGTAGTGAATACCGGCAATCGCCTGCATGCTTCTGCCGTAGCGATAACCCAAGCCAGAACGGTAAATGGTTTTCATGCGCGCGGCGTGTGTGCTGCCGTATTGTGCAAGCGGAATACTGTCATCCGCACCCAAACAACAAGGCATACTCGCCGGCCAAATTTTTTCATTTTGCTGGCGCAACACGCTGTCGGTGTAGGCGTGAATATCGTGCAAACGACCCAAAGCTTTATCGATGCTTTCGCAAACCGGTGTAATAAATTCCAGCAGCGCTTCGGAAAAGTCGGTGGTGATCAACGGATGTTTTAATGCCGAGCCTAAAGCTTGTGGGTGTGGCGTTTGCGCTAACTGGCTATTCGCATCAATGCGCAAACTTTCTTTTTCGATGCCGCGCCGTATGCCACACAATAAATTGTGTTGTGCGTTTTGTTGTAGAAAAGATAGGCGTTGCTCGAAGACACTCATTCTTCTGCCAAACCTTGCTCGGCGGCGCTCTCCTCTACCACAACATTTTCTTCAGATATTTCTTCGACTTCATCCTCAGCAAGTTCGCTCTCTGCTGCGTTGGCTTCCGGTTCATCAAAAGTCACCGGCGCGGTGCGGCGCGCAGGTTCCGCATCACCTAACAAGGGAATATCTTTTTCGTTGACAGGGCACTGCAACAACACCATGCGCTGGTCAATATCGCGCGCATTACTTTCAATCAAATGATTAAGCGCAATATCACGATGCGGTGAACGCCACACAGCCGCCGGTTCATTTTCATCCAGCCACTGTGCTTGTTTACCCAAAAATAAACCATTCTGGTTGCTGATAATAAAAACATCTTTCATAGAGGAATGCCTAAAACCACCATACTAAGGGAAACGAATCCCACCAATTTCTTCATATTGATTATCTGTATTGTTCCACCATAACACGCGATATTGTGATGGCGGCAACTGTTTTTTCAAGACCACGATCGGCCAATATTGTTTTGTCTGCTGATCGATATTTTTTGCTGAGAGTGAAAGACTATATGCCTGCGCACCGCAAAACAAAAACTCAGCCGAGTCAGAAACAGGAACACTGAGACGCAACTCCACAGCCAAGGCGCGCGCTTTTTTACTGTAAGCCTGCACCTGTGTCTGCGCTGTTTTGTTGCTGCTGCGCTCACAATCGCTAGTTGCAGCGGATTCCAAATGAGCAGGCTTATAGCGCGCATCAATCGCTTCGTAAGGATTGTAGTAACCGCTGTAATAGGCATTAAACAAACGCAGGTCTTGATTGTGCGGATAAAACGGCATTTGTGATCGCCCCATGCCGCCGTCAATTAACCAGTTGTAGTGTGAAACTTTAATGTTATTGCGCTCCTCAGCAATATCATCCAACACCAACCACGACAAACCTTGAAACACTGCACACGCAGCCAACAGCACAACACGCAAGTAACGCCAGCTGTAAACCTGCAAGCAACTGCCACACAACAACACCAACAGCAACGAAGAATACAATCGATAGCGATAAGTTAAACCTGCCACTTCGCCAAACGCACGGCCGCGACCAATTGCCACTAACGCCAATGAAACCAAAATGAATAAGAGTATCGCGATAAAAAATATATCCGTTCTTACGGCAGTTGATCGGCCATTGCGCAGAAAAATGCACAGCATGACACCACCAAAAATAGCAGCAGGAATCCACAGTTTTAAATCAAAAACCGTCGCGCCGATGACAACAAACCACGACAGTACCGCTTGTGTAATCTCACCCAAAGCAGTAACCGGCTTGCCGTAACTCGGCTTGATGTATTCCTGCAAATTGGCAGGATCGGTGTAAAGCACATAGCGCCATAAATGATCCGCAGCAAAAGGATTTTCATACCAAAAATACAGCACTGCACTTACAAAAAATGCCAGCAGCCACGCGGCTAACTGGCGATAATTTTGTGGTATTCCATTGCTATAAGCAGCCAACCAGCTCGCAGAAATCAATGCCGGCAAAACCAACAAACCATTAAATTGACTGAGTATCGCCAACAGCGACCAGCACAGTGGCATTGTGATGGCATCACGATTGCGTGCAAGACAGCGCGCCGCCAATAAAGCGAACAAAATCACAATCTGATTGGAAATGGCTGTCATCGCCCAAAAGCTGGCATTCCAATAATAGAGATTGAAAAAAAATCCAACGGCGATTGCTGCCGCATACCACCAACCCACAATCGCTTTCAGCCAATCTGCCAATACCCAGCAACACGCCAGCAGAATGACATTGCCCAGCAACATGTAATGAAAAAAATTGATTTCTTTGAACAGCGCGTAATCAAGCAAATACAGGAAATGATTGATGACCGTGATGTGTTCGTGGTTAGGCAGCGCGATAACCGCAAACCATTCCTGCCACTGTGTGCGCGATAAAAAGATTTCTATAAACCAGAGCACATCGACAAAATCATCGGCCTGCCCTGCATTCAGGGCGAAGTAAAAAAACACACTCCAGTAATAGGCTAGCACTGCCATAATTATTGCTGCGCAGAAAGTCTTTTCCGCCGCAGTAATTTTGAGAGCGTGAGAAAAATTAGTCTGTCGCGTCGTCATGGCGACGCTCAACAAAACGCGAGAAGAAAATACCCGCCTCAAACAACAGACACATAGGCACGGCCAACATCAACTGCGACAAGGCGTCTGGCGGTGTCAACACGGCGGCGATAACAAAACAAGCCACAACTATCCACGGCCTTTTTTCTTTGAGTGCGGCAGACGATGTAACGCCCATCAACACCAACAACACCGTCGCGACCGGAATTTCAAAAGTGCAGCCGAATGCGACAAACATGCCGAGCACGACATCCAAGTAACGAGAAATATCCGGCGCATAAGTCACACCCTCCGGCAATATTTTGCTCATAAAGCCAAACATCACCGGAAACACCAGATAGTAAGCAAACGCGACGCCGGCATAAAACAGCGCAACACTAGAAACCAATAACGGCATGGCAATACGCTTTTCTCGCTGATAAAGCCCAGGTGCGATAAATGCCCACACTTGGTACAGCAAAAACGGCACGCAGAGAAAAATGGCTGCCACAAAAGCCAACTTGAAAGGCGCAGTAAACGGCGCGATTACTTCTGTCGCCAACATACCGGTATCACTCGGCAAATAGTGCAGCAGCGGCTCTGACAAATAATGGAATAAATTTTTGGCAAAAAATGCCAAACCAATAAACACCAACAGAATGACACCAATACACCACAGCAAGCGCTGTCGCAGCTCCAATAAATGCGTGATCAGCGGCTGCTGTTCCTGTGCAACAACTTCATCATCTTGCATGGGCGGCTCAACAGGCATTTAATTTTTCTCTGTGTCGACAGGAGGCGCTGCAGGCAATTTTTCTTCTGGCATCACGATGTCATTCACGGCGCGCGCTATTGCTTGCGGCGATTCGTTCAAACTTTTCATCACGGATTCATTGTGCAATTGACGACGAATTTCATCAGCACCTAATTCGCGCTCCACTTCACGGCGCGTGTCCGCCAGTACGCGTTTGATACGGCCTATCCATAAACCAGCCGTGCGTGCCGCTTGCGGCAGTCGCTCTGGCCCAAACACAATCAGCGCGACTAAAGCAGTCAACACTAACTCAGAAAAACCAACATCAAACACTGCGCACTACCGCTTAGTTGGATTGATCTTTTTTATCATCAGGCAATTGTTTGGTTTCTTGCTGCGATGGAGATTCTTCCTCCTCATTCATGGCTTTTTTAAAGCCTTTAATAGATGCACCTAAATCTTTGCCAAGATTTTTTAATTTTCCCGTACCAAAAATCAAAATCACAATCGCCAATACAATCAGCCAATGAATTGGACTACCCAAACCCATAACCTTACCTCGCTGCTTTTTCGTCTAAGCCCGACAAATCAAACCGTCGTGCCAACTCATTCAATACATCCTGCGCGGATAAACCTTGATGCGACAGCATCACCAGCGTGTGAAACCACAAATCAGCCGTTTCGCACACTAATTTATTTCCTTCGCCGCCGTGCTGCATATCTTTTGCTGCCATCAGCGTTTCACCGCACTCTTCAGCCACTTTCTTTAAAATTTGATCCAAGCCTTTGGCGTGCAAACTGGCAACATAGGATTTTTCAGTGTCGCCCGCTTGTTTGCGCGCTTCTAACACTGCGGTCAATTGTTTCAATACATCTTGCATATCATGCGCCGTAAATGTGTGAAGGATCTTTCAACACCGGATCCACTGTTTGCCACTCGCCATTTTTTAATACGCGATAAAAGCAGGATTCTCGCCCTGTATGACAGGCAATACCGCCCTGCTGTTCCACTTGCAGCACGATGACATCGGCATCGCAGTCCAAACGAATTTCATGCACACGCTGCACATGGCCGGACTCCTCGCCTTTGTGCCACAGTTTTTGTCGCGAGCGCGACCAGTACACCACTTCACCGCGCTGCGCGGTTTCAGCCAACGCTGCACGGTTCATCCACGCCACCATCAACACGCGACCAGTTTTGTGATCTTGGGCGATGGCGGGTACTAGACCATCGGCATCCCACTTGATGCTATCCATCCAAGTCATAGAGGGTCTCCGCTCAATCTACTGGCGGCCATTGTAATGCCGTTCACACATAACAGCCGAGATAAGTATTACCAACATTCTTTAATGCTGCTCAGATTCCTGCAGCTGCGCCTTGAATAACTGAGGATATGCATTGATTGCCGCAATAAACTGCCGCTCATACTCGTCAATATTTGATAGGGTCAGCTGATGCTTGTCAGAAGCGATTGACTCCAGAATATATCCATTGATTTTTTTATCAAAATGAAAGAAATCTGCATAGTTCGCCAGATTTGTGGTTATCCAATCTTCATTATCAAATGCAAAAACTCTCACATTATTACAGCGCTGTACTTTCTCTACGATGTAGCGCCGCATATATATTTGCTTATATAAAAAGTCAACATCTAAGGTTGTTGCATAAAAATATCGCGTTGTTGGAGAGAAAACAATATCAACTTTTATATCTGAATTACAAATAGGCATAACAATATCCAGTAGATGCTTATCAACATTTGGATAAAGGCGCCTTGAATATTCTTCTTTTTTCTGCGGAGAAAAAGAGGAATCAAAGTTTAGCTTGCCAAGCATTTCTTTCTTTTTTTCAACAGGAGAAAAGACATCGAATCTTCCTGCATTAAGAAGCCCCTGATACCAAGGGCCATTATTGATAATGTCGTACGAAAACTCTGAGTAATTGCCGAAGACCTCCTTAATGCTTGAATACACATTTGAGCTATTAAAAAAGTAAGGCGAGTCGTTATAAAGTTTTTTATCGTACAAATAGTATGGAAAATCTAAATCTTTTCCAACTTCTGAACCAATCGCGTAAAAATAATGTACATCCCAAAATATATGCTTAACATTTTTTGCTTTGTTTAATACGCTTTCAGCAATGCTAGATTGCATTTTCGGAACGCCACCATTAACAGAAAGATTCATCACTCTCCCCCACGACGGCAACTTACTTTCAAATAGATGTTGATCATAATTTGCCGCCACCGATGAACCGAGCACGACCGCTGAATACTTTTCTTCTGGGTTAGATAAAACTGTATTTACCCATCCAGCATGCTGGTACCACTGATTGCTTCCGTAACCAGTCTGCTTCAAAAAGCTAGGGTGATACACCTGAAAAGGATCTACCCAGTAAACCAACAACGCAGGCCCCAGAACAAAGCCACTCAAGATCATTAACACAACTAGAATGCTTGCCTTTTTTTCTTTCATGATAAGCACCTAGAAATTGAAATAGATGAACGCAGAAATTCTGGATGACATATACAGCATAAGGAACAAAGGAACGCCAAAAACCACGGCAACTTTTACACAGAATGTCAGACTACAATCTTTAGCCGATCTTTCTGCCAACTCATTGGCATTGGGCGCAAATACAGCCAATGCCGTAGCTGCCAATAGCCAAAATAAGGCAGAAATAGGCAAAAGATGCGGGAATGCACTTGAAGAAAAAAATGCGGGCGTCATCCCAATGAAGTAATTTATTGCCAAGGCAAATGGCTCTGACAATACAGCAGTATCAATGTCCACCATCCCTCGCAACATGCGCAAACTATCGTCAAGCGTTTTAGCTCGAAAAAATACCCACGCGATATGAACGAACATAAAAGTTAATACCCAAGCTATGAGCTTTGGCATTCGCAAACCCATTGCGCGCCACACACGATGTCCCGCAACACCTAACCCATGGATAGCACCCCAAATAACAAAATTCCAACTAGCGCCGTGCCACAGCCCACCCAAAAGAAATGTAATGAATACATTGATACCTGTATGTATTGATCCATTGCGATTTCCGCCTAATGGTATGTATAAATAATCCCTCAGCCATCGCGACAAAGTGATGTGCCATCGGCGCCAAAAGTCTTGTATATCCAAAGCCTTGTATGGCGAGTTAAAGTTCTGAGGCAATGCAATATTTAGAATTCGAGAAGCGCCGATAGCCATATCGCTATAGCCAGAGAAATCAAAATAAATCTGCAGCGTATAACTTAAGCTTGCGCCCCACGCATCAAAGAAACCGAGCTGCTGACCACCGTCAAACCCAGCATCCGCCCACACAGACAAGGTATCGGCCAATACCACTTTCTTGAAAAGCCCTATTGAGAAAATATACATACCAATTAGGACATTAGGCCAATGAATATGTTTATTTTCTTTTTTAGAAAATTCTGGCATTAGGTCCGTATGATGCACTAACGGGCCGGCAATTAAGTGCGGGAAATAAGTTACAAAAAGTGTGTAGTGGACAAAATTTCTCTCGCTGACTTTTCTTTGATAGCAGTCAACCAAATAGGCCACTTGAAGAAAGGTAAAAAAACTAATCGCCAATGGCAGCGTTACACTTTGCAAACCAATATCATGACCAACAAAGCCATTAGCAGTAAATAAATAGGATTCCAATAGGCGTAGAAATACAGTGAGGCGACCACTAGCCAAATATTGGCGATCTTCGCGCTGCATCTACTGTTTAGAAAAAAATAGCCAATGGCTACAACGGGAAAGAAAACAAATATGTAGCCCACAGAATTAAACAGCATGGCTTACCCTTTATTTTTATTGTCATCATTTAGGTTCGCTATTCTAAAGGAGGATTGAGCGGCACCGAGATGCATCTCAGCCATCCCCGCCCTATGTATAATGCGCCCCCTTTTGCCCATCCACCGGTATCCCCTCCCATGTCCTCCGCTCACCCGATCGAAAAGCTGCGCAATGTCGCCATCATTGCCCACGTTGACCACGGCAAGACCACGCTGGTCGATAAGTTGCTGAAACAATCCGGCACACTCGACCGCCGCGCACAAGAAGCTGAGCGGGTGATGGACAGCAACGACCAAGAGCGCGAGCGCGGCATCACCATCCTCGCCAAAAACACCGGCGTAGATTGGAACGGCTACCGCATCAACATCGTGGACACCCCTGGGCACGCCGATTTCGGCGGCGAGGTAGAGCGCGTACTGTCGATGGTGGATTCGGTACTGCTGCTGGTCGATGCCTTCGACGGCCCGATGCCGCAGACCCGTTTTGTGACCAAGAAAGCCTTTGAACACGGCCTGAAGCCGATTGTGGTGATCAATAAAGTCGACCGCCCCGGCGCACGACCGCATTGGGTCATGGATCAAGTCTTTGAATTGTTTGACAAATTGGGCGCAACCGACGAACAACTCGACTTCCCCGTGATCTACGCCTCCGCCCTCAACGGCGTGGCCGGTCTCGAAGTGGACACGCTGGCCGACGACATGAGCCCGCTGTTCCAGATGATCGTGGATCGTGTGCCGCACCCCGATGTCGATCTCGACGGCCCGTTCCAAATGCAAATTTCCGCGCTCGACTACAACTCCTATGTGGGCGTAATCGGCATCGGCCGCATCAAGCGCGGCAAGATCAAACCCGGCTCGCAAGTAAAAATCATCAACATCGACGGCAAAGTGCGCCAAGGCAAACTGCTGCAAGTGATGGGCCACTTGGGCTTGGAGCGCGTGGAAGTGGAAGAAGCCACGGCGGGCGATTTGGTGTGCATCACCGGCCTCGACCAACTCAACATCTCCGACACCATCTGCCAAGTGGATGCGGTGGAAGCCCTGCCCCCGCTGGTGGTGGACGAGCCCACCGTAAGCATGACTTTCCAAGTCAACAACTCACCCTTCGCTGGCAAAGACGGCAAGTTTGTCACCAGCCGCAATATCAAAGAGCGCCTCGAGCGCGAGCTGCTACACAATGTGGCACTGCGCGTGGCAGAAGGCGACAGCCCCGACAAATTTATCGTCTCGGGTCGCGGTGAATTGCATCTTTCTGTGTTGATCGAAAGTATGCGCCGCGAAGGTTTTGAACTCGGTGTCGCGCCCAGAAGTAGTCACCAAAGAAGTGGACGGCGCCATTCACGAACCGTTTGAAGTGGTGGTGATTGATGTGGAAGAACAACATCATGGGCCGATCATGGAAGAAATGGGTCGCCGCAAAGCCGAATTAAAAAATATGGAAATCGACGGCAAAGGTCGCGTGCGTTTGGAAATACCTTGCGCCATCGCGCGGCTTGATCGGTTTCCGCAACAGCCTCACCATGACTTCTGGCTCCGGTAATCGACTTCCGTATTCGATCACTACGGTCCTGCCAAACAGGTGACTTGGGTGGGCGCATCAATGGCGTTTTAGTGTCGATGACACCAGGCAAAACTCTCGCTTACGGTTTGTTCAGTTTGCAAGATCGCGGGCGTTTGTTTATTGATCCCAATGTCGATGTGTACGAAGGCCAATCGTTGGCCTGCATTCGCGCGACAATGATTTGGTGGTCAACCCAACGAAAGCAAAACAGCTCACCAATATCCGCGCCGCCGGCACCGATGAGGTTTTAATTCTTACGCTGCCGATTCACTCACTGGAACAGGCGTTGGAGTTTATTGAGGATGATGAGTTAGTGAAGTCACACCTCAAACTTTATTCGCTTGCGCAAAAAACTGTTAACTGAAAACGAAAGAAAACGCGCAGGCAGCAAGAAAAGTTAATTTTCATTTCAACGCGACTCACTAACAAAAAAACCGATAGCCAACCCTATCGGTTTTTTTATGACTACATCAAAAACGCTTTGACTTTCTCCGCCTGCGCCATGCAGTCTTCATAGCCATGCAGAATCAGTTCTTCGCAGTAAGTTGATTCAAACAGCAAATAGCTAGCGATACCCGCAGCCGCCGCCTTCGAGCGGGCAGCACCGATAGTTTTAAGGAAAACCTGCAACGGCTTTGGCAACTCGCAATATGTTTTGGCAGCACGATTGTCAAAGTGTACGCTGGGGAAATAACCAGCGTATCAACGGCGCGAGCATTTAAATCGTTTTTATTGTTTCCATTACAGTTTGTGCACAAAGTCATTGAACCTGTGCATCATATTGATATCTTCTTCCATCGAATCAACAAACGCGCTGTTCAACATCTGTGCAAAAATCTGAGCCAGCGAAGGCGAAAAAACCTTTTCGATTCCGATTGATTTCTAAATGACCAAGATTTCTTCTGCCACTCACCAATCACGAGAATTTTTCTGCGCCTAAATGCAGTGCGGCACTAAGGGTGATGATTGACGCATCGCACCATCGCCAAAAAATTCGCGGTGAATGTGCACGGTTGGAAATAATGCGGGCAGCGCAGAAGATGCCATCAAATGCTTGTGCGTGATATTTTCACGCAAACCAATACGATGTATACGATGCCAGTTTCTCGATTTGCTCGTGCCCTTGAAAAAAGCTGATACCTGGACCGCTGTGATAACCCATCGCAGTAATACATAACGCGCGCAGATAACCGCGCTCAATCAATTCCGGCAATACTGAAAATCAATATTTTCAAGCAGCAAATGGTACAGCGGCATATTGTCAAACAAGGACAGTGGTCTACCGAAAACGCCACTGCGGAAAAAAGAGAGTAGTAATCTCCAAACTGCTGGCAAGCACCAACGTAGCCGACATGCACCACTTTTTCTGCATGCAACGAGCGCCACACTTGCTCTAATTGCTTAACACCTTGCGTGAAATGATCGGCTTGTGTTGCCAACATTGCGGCATTGATTGCGCCCGCTGAAGTGCCACAAATAATGGGAAACGGATTGGCGCAATTCGCGGGCAAAATTTCGCCGATGGCTTTCATCACGCCCACTTGATACGCCGCGCGCGCGCCGCCGCCCGATAACACCAGCGCGACTTGATGCGGAATATTGCAGGCATCCATGCTCACGGTATTCGCGGCTGCTACTGCGGAATCACTCACGATTGCGTTTCACCTTTCGTTTGCACAACGGTTGTTTTTTTAACAGAGGGCAACGAGCTGCGCCACAGTTCGCCTGCACTAAAACACTGCCACGCCCAACGACACCATTTCATCAACGAAAACACGAGCCACAATGACCACAGCAGCATCACCGCGCGATAAATCCACATCGGTACCGACAACGCCCACGCCGTTGGCAACCCTTGCGTGCTGCGATCTTGATACCACAGTAATTCGCTGAGATTGGATTGATTGCCGACGACTTGCATATCTGGCGATGACAATAAACTCGCGGGAATGGTTCCCACCAAGGTAATCAGCGCCATCACACTCAACACCACCAAACCCACTTGCACCAGTTGTAAATTGCCGCTGCGCCACGCCGTCGTGTTCGCGGTTGCGCGCCGTGCCAGTGCTACAAACCACGCCACCACCAGCAAACTACCTGCCGCGTTCACCGTGCTCATGCCGATGCCGAGCAACAACCACTGCCAAGTCGCCACCGGTGCGGCACGACTGTAGCCGAGCAAAATCGCTACCAAAATCACCACGGCCAACACACCCCAATACAGCAGGGCAGGGCCCATCAAAGGACCGCCCACCGCCAGTAGCCAGCGACCTTCCGGCAAATGTAGGGTCAAGCGAATGTTATTCAACGGCTCGTCGATCTGCGGTTGTGGCGTGGTCATTTTCCAAGCCGCTGTGGTTTCTTGTCGCCAGCTCACACTCAACTGTTGGCTGCCCGGATGCAGTGGCAGTTTGAGCTTGCCGTCGGGCGAGGCTGGGTTGCTCTGCGCCACGCCATCAATCGTCACCTGCTGCACTTGCGCGCCAGCGGGTAGCACAAGTGGAAGCTCGCCGCCCTGACTGCTGCGCACCTGTAGTTGCAGCGTGGCATCTGCCGAACGCGCGCCAGGACGGTAATCCAGATTTGCTGACTCCACTGTGCGCGTGCTGCCCGCAACAGCTGGTGGTCGCGAGATGGTGGCTTGCAAACCTTCACCCGGCCACGGCTGCCACGACGGCAGCGGATTGGCTCGCGCCTCTTGCTTGATGGGGTTCAAGCCGCTGAACGCCGCATGCCAAATCGGCGACACATCCCACTGCCAACGCTCGACCCAAGCCACGCCTTTTTCTGCCGTCAATGTCAGAGAGGGCGTCTGCGGTAAGCGCGAGCTCCATGCAAAATGCTGGGTGTCAGCAGCCATCACAACCGACACGCGACTATCCTTCACCTCTACTCCGGGAGTAAGCACTGCTTCACCTTGCAACAAAGGTATAGAAAGGCTGATAGCGCCTTGTGCTGGCGCTAAACGCTCGACATCCGTCTGCACTTGCCAATCCAAACCCAGCACCAGCGTGCGCGTCACCCGCACAAAAGCGGGAGCGGTATCCGGCAATAAACGCGCGGTGTTTGCGCCATCAGCACCACCTTGCGCGGGTGCGCTGCGCGTGAACTGCACGCTGCCATTGGGAATGCGTCCATCGCTGATGCCCGCCACTTGCCAACCCTCTGCACTGGCACTGGCGTTGTAAACCGTCATAGGGAAAGTCAGTTGCAGTGCATCGCCGCTTAACACACCCTCCAACACCACCTGATGGCTGCCCGCAGACAGCGCCAACCACAACTGCCCTTTGTCATCGCGCCGCAAACGGTTGGTCGCGGCATCATCCACCAGTACAACGCGCGGCTGCCATTGGTTGCGCGCGGCAGGCAGCGGTACGGCAACGGCTTCTTGCGCATCCACTTGCAGGTTGATACGCAGGCTATCGGCACTCACTTGAATCTGCGCGCGATTCACCGACGCACACTGCGGCGCACAATCGGGCAAGCGCGTGAGGCGCTGTTCTAACTCCGTCAGCAGCTCCTTGCTCGGAAACACCGCGCTATTTTCTTGCGCGTTCACGGGTTGACCTTGCAACATCAATACACCCAGTAACAGCATAGGCACGATGGCTTTGCTGCCTCCGAAACGCAAACGGCGCTGTGCAGCAGGAACAATTTCTCGCAGCAGTAGCACTAAAAACAGGAAGGACAGCAGCACCGATACCACGCGCCACAGGATGTGCAACGGCGGCGACAGCCAATACAGACGCAAAGTTTGATCGCGTATCACTGGTCCACTCCAGTGCAAGCGCACAGTTTGCCAACGCCAGTTTGGCTCGCCGGGTCCTGTTTGAATTTTGGCATCTGCGTCATAGCCGCGCTTTAAGTTTTGTTGTGACGGCTCTGCTTTGCTGCGCCGCAGCATGGCATCACTTTCTAGTGCCAATTGCTGCGCGACTGGTGCCGCCGCTGGCACATTGTCCATCGCCTGTTCTGCCACTTTCATCGCCGCACCGACCATGCCTGTATTGGGCGAACCACCTCGCTCAATGGACGCATAACGCCCCAACTCCAACTGCGGGTACACACTGGCACGCAACTGATCGACGGCAAAATCCAGCAGCAACATAGTCAGCGCGACAAAGACCACACCACTGCATACCGACACCACGCGCCGCACACGACCCACAGGCAAAGCACGCAGCAAGCCAACACCAATCAGAGCAATCAACCACAGCAAAACAGGGGCGCTATTGGTTTGATAAGTCAGCAACATCGTCAGTAATGCCACGATACCAGCAGGAACTCCCAGTAAGCGAGTACTTGCTGCTGACACAATCAATACCAAGAAAATTGCCCACAAATCCCAGCGCGACAACCAAGAACCTGTCGCCTTGTCTACGCCTTCGGCGTGCAGCAGCATCCAACCGGGCGGGATGTGCAAAGAGGCCGAGACGCGATTCATGTCACGCTGCCAGCCAGTCACGGGCAGAGCATCGCGCTGCATCAAACGGCTAACGCTGAACAGGTTGAGTGCGCCAGCGCGCAACTCTATACCTGACTCCTTTGCCTGCTCGTCGAGGCGGGTGATCAACTGCGGTTCACCATTCACTTCCACGCGCCCCAATACTTGCTCCGGTGCAGTGGAAAAACGGCTGGCGCGATTCAAACGCCCACTCACAGTGTCGCGGCTTGTGATGCCACCACCATCAAAATCCAGCCACAAGTCGCGCTGCAAACTCAGCGGCTCACCCGCCGTATCTCCCGCTGCCTGCGTATCACCGCGCTGGGTTTCCGTCAGCGTCAATTGCTCGCCTGCCCGCATCAGCCACGCCGGCGACTGCCGCCACTCGGCGGGCATATCGGTCTGCGAAGGATCCATCGCCGATGGCGCCGATGGCGTGACTTGACGCAGACTGCGATCAGCCTGCCACGACCAAATTTCTTCCGCCGGCCACGCCTCATCCATTTTTTTGCTGGAGAAAGTGAGCGGCTGATCAACCGCGCGCGCATGCAGCCTCAGTGCCCATTCGCCAGCGCGCAACTGCACACGCAGGCGACCGTCTGGCTCAATACGGGCGGGCAGCGGTGTGTCGAGTGACAGCGGCGCAAAGCCATCCAACAAAAACTGACCGAGCAGCACTTCGCGGTCGCGACCGGCGACACGCAGACGCAACACGGTTTCCATTTGCAGCGGAATACCGTCCTGCACTTGACGGAACACCTGCACAGCGAGGCTATCAGCGACCGCCTGTTTTGCGCTGCTCTCACCGAACAGCACACTGCCCTGCTCGTCGATGGAAGGCTGATCCACTGGCTTGCCGTTCAGCGTCAAGCTCAGTAAACCACTGTCTTGCGGCAAGCTCAGGCGCGTGGGCATCTCCGCCCAGTGAATTGCCCCTTGCACACGATGCTCACCCGCCGGCAGCCATACCGAAGGCAGCCCGTCATGCTCTAGCACCACCGCGCTGTGTCCATCCACTTGCACCGCTTGCGGCCAGTGTTCTGTATCACCGGGCAACGACACCCAGCCCTCGCTGTAGAGCTGCCAAGTCTGATTAAACGACGCACCCTGCACATCCACCCGCAGCGTTAACTGCCCCGGCCAGCGACAAAAGCGCTCACCCAAATTGGCGTACTGCGGCGGGCAGGTGAGGTCTTTGTGCGCATCCAGCACCCACGCACGCCAAGGTTCAAGCGGAGCGGGGATTGCGGTGGAGGCGGCGTGCACATATGGAGACAAAAAACAAAAGAATGACGCCAATAAAAACCAAAATTTTTTACTGCAAGCATGCTGAATAAAAAATTTCATACGCCCTCCATATCGCGCTTCTATTTTTGTGTTTGTAATTCAGCTGATAAGTAACGCACAAACCATGAGTCTTCTCGCCCCATAAATTGCCAGCCACCAATATAGTTAGCAATACTTTTGCCAGCTACTCTCACATCAGCATGCGTCGTTGCCACTAATACATTGGATATGCCTGAAAATATTCCTGGAAGCAACAACACAATCAAGAGTGCGGCACGCCAATGCAAACCACTTGCCCATAAGTTGTGAAATATTGCCAACACTAACAGCAACATACCAAAGTACACAGCTGACGAAGATCTCACCATAAAATCGTTATACACACCATAATAAACACAAGGTAATATCACGGCTGAAAAGAATATCGCTCCTGAAAAAAACCTCATTTTTTTATCTAGCCAATGACGGTATAGAAAAATAAAAACCGCGTACAGCAGCCAACTCTTCAATAAAAAAATTAGAAAAATAAATTTATCCATTTTAATGATGGGCAGTACACCATACGGCTGATTACCAACAGACACACTGACATAGTAAATACCCAATACGCTCAAGACACTTATGCCAACCATGGTTAGAAAAACATCTTCTCTACGCCAGCCCGTATTAGCCCATTGCCAAACCACCAACACCAATACCATCGGCAGCAAACCGAGCGCAATCATTGGTGCGTAATACGCCAACAGTGCACAAGCCAATAGGCTTGTCATTATTTTCTGTTGATAACAGGCGTGACACAGCAGCCCCACAACAAGCCAGCCCGCTACAATTTGATGTGGCGCCCACATAAGAGAAGCTGACAACGACACAAAATTACCAAACCAAATACCTTGCATCAGTTCTGTCGTCGGCCAGAAATCGAGCATTGTTGGCGTAATCAGCCATGTATGAAACGAATATTGCTCTATATTCTGAGTGTCAAAATATATCAGCACATTGGAATGTTTAACTGACTCAAATAACCATTGCGCAACAACATCCCATCCACCAAATAGAAGCAATCCAAGCGCAGCAATCCAAGTGCGCACATTTGTCAAAATCACCAACATACGCAGCGCAAGCCAACACCCAGCCAGCAACCACAAATGTTGCGCAAACATTGCGACAGGCACGCCAGCAATTTTCCCCACTAAAGCTGGCCACAAGTAATAACCTGCGTATTGCACCAAAATAGAAACATTGCCATCAGGGCGTGTATAACTAACGGGCCAACTGTA